>JANLTS010000636.1:0-3965 GCA_031363045.1 Hyphomicrobiales bacterium | reverse complement strand
GTCGCCGAAGACAAGGAAATCCTTGGTGAAGGCGTTGGCGGCGGCATCCGCAAGGAAGACACCGCATTGAAAGACAAGATCAACGCAGCCATCAACGAACTGGCCAAGGCCGGCAAGCTCGAAGCGATTACTGCAAACTATGCGGATCTCGTCGGCAAGATGATCATGCCAAAGGGCATGTAAGGAAACCAGGGCTCGCAGCAAAAACTGCGGGCCCTTTTCTTACAGCAAGCATTATGGCGGAAAAAGTCGGCTTTCCTGAGATATTGTCTTTCGGCCCGACAGGCTATGGCGATGACTTGGCCTGGGGCTTACTGACCTCGATCAGTATCGCAGTTCTGGCTTATGGCATGGGGCTGCTGATTGGCATCATTGGCGCCGTCGGTAAACTCACAGGCAGCACGCTGACCAGAACCGTGCTCGACAGCTACACTACTTTGGTACGCGCTGTGCCGGATCTGATCCTGATCCTGATCCTGTTCTACGCCGGCACCAGCGCCCTCAATCAGATATTGCAGTCCTTCGGCCTGCCACCCTTCGCCATCAACGGCTTTCTCGCCGCCGTCTGTGTTTTGGGTTTCGTGCAGGGCGCTTATTCAACGGAAGTTCTGCGCGCCGCCATTCAGGCCATCCCGGTCGGCCAGATCGAGGCCGCGAAGGCTTATGGCATGTCGCCGTTTCTAGCCTTCAAACGCGTTACATTGCCGGCCCTGTTGCCCTTTGCCATTCCGGGCCTTGGCAATCTCTGGCTCAACGCTACCAAGGATACATCGCTCATTGCCGTTGTGGGTTACACCGAATTGACCCTTGCCACTCGCCAGGCGGCCGGCAACACCAAGATGTATTTTCTCTTCTACATGACGGCTGCGGCGATCTACTTGACCATTACCTTGCTATCGAAGCGCGGTTTTTCCTGGCTTGAGCGGCGGTACCGCTTGGGCGAGCGGCGGGAAGGGTGAGCTGAGTCATGTCCATCGATACCCTCAAGCTGATTGTCAAATCCATCGTGCTCGGCCTTTTGGTGCTGATTGCCATTGGCTTGCTCTACTGGCTGTTCTTCGTCGCCAAGTGGGCATGGATTCCGACCTATATGCCGCTCCTGCTGAACGGCCTGCGGCTGACATTGTTGTTGCTGGTGCTGTCGGTGGTCTTGGGCTTCTTGATGGCAATTCCCATTGGCCTTGTTCAAGTGACGGGTCCACCCTGGCTGGCAACCATCGCCAGGGGTTTTTGTACCGTTATCCGCGGCACGCCGCTGCTGGTGCAGCTGTTCCTGATCTATTACGGCCTTGGCTCGCTGTTTCCGCAGATCGGCCTTGTGTTTCCGGGGTTCAAGGAAAACTTCATGTGGCTGATCAGGCTTGATGGCTTCTACTACGCCGTTCTGGCCTTCACGTTGAGTTTCGCTGGCTACGAAGGCGAGATCATGCGCGGCGCCTTCCTCGGCGTGCCGCGTGGCGAGCTCGAAGCCGCCCGCGCCTATGGCATGTCGCCCTATAAGGTGGTCTCCCGCGTCTGGCTGCCGCGCGCCTTCAGGCTGGTGCTGCCGACGCTGGCGGGCGAAACCGTGCTGCAATTGAAGTCGACGCCACTGGCCTTCACCATCACCGTCATGGATCTCATGGGTTCGACATCGAAGGTCCGCCAGGATTTGCTGATCACCTTCGAGCCCCTCATGTTTCTGGCGGTCATCTACATGTTCCTGACATTCCTGATCGTTTATGCCTTTGGCCTCGTCGAAAAGATGGTGCCGCAGAAGCGATGATCGAGGACATTCTCGCCAAGCATGTGGCGGAGCTGACGGCTATCCGCCGTGACATTCACGCCCACCCTGAAATGCTGTTCCAGGAAGTCCGCACCGCTGGCATCGTGGCGCAGGAGTTAACGCGTCTCGGGTTTCAGGTGGCAACCGGCATCGCCAAGACCGGGGTCGTCGGTACATTGACGAATGGGTCGTCCAGGCGGTCGATCGGCATTCGGGCCGATATGGATGCACTGCCGATTCACGAGACCACAAATCTTCCCTATGCCTCCAAGTATCCCGGCAAGATGCATGCTTGCGGCCATGATGGTCACACGGCGATGCTGCTCGGCCTGGCGCGGTATCTGGCCGAGACGAAGAGGTTTGACGGTACAGTGCATCTGATCTTCCAGCCTTCGGAGGAAGACGAGGGCGGCGCGTTGCGGATGATCGAGGACGGGTTGTTCACGCGCTTCCCCTGCGATGCTGTTTATGCACTTCACAATTATCCGGGGGAACCCGAAGGCCAGATTTTCGTCAAGCCCGGCCCCATCACCGCGGCGGTCGATATCGTCGGCATCAGCGTCATTGGTGTGGCCGGCCACGGCGGCATCCCGCAGAGTTCGGTTGATCCGATCGTCGCCGCCGCCAGCCTCGTTATGGCGCTGCAGACGATTGTCTCGCGCAACATGCCACCCGTCGACCAAGCGGTGATCACG
Organism: Hyphomicrobiales bacterium; assembly: GCA_031363045.1. Taxonomy (GTDB): domain Bacteria; phylum Pseudomonadota; class Alphaproteobacteria; order Rhizobiales; family Aestuariivirgaceae; genus Aestuariivirga. The sequence continues at coordinate 1,505 of JANLTS010000636.1, read as the reverse complement.
GTTGGTGCCTTCAATTCCGGCTCGATGGCAACGGTCATTCCGGGCGAGGCGAAGCTGCTGATCGGGGTGCGCACTTGCACTAAAGAGATTCGCGAGCTGGTGCTCGGTCGCATCCGCGACATGGCTACGGCGCACGCGAAATCCTTCGGCTGCAACGCCGAGCTCAAGATGGGTGAAGGCAGCTGGAGCTATCCCGCTGGCTCCAACTCCGCCGCCGAGGCTGCACTGGTGCGCGAAGTGGCACTTGAGATGGGGCAGGATCCGGCCAAGGTCGACCTCAAGGGGTCCTACATGTTTTCGGAGGATTTCGCCTACATGCAGGAGCTGGTGCCGTCGTGTTACTTCTGCGTCGGTGCCGGGCCGGGGCCAATGCTGCATGACTCGGGTTACAATTTCAACGACGCACTGCTGCTGAAAGGCCCGGCGATCTGGGCTAGGCTGGTGCAGAAGGCTCTGCCACAAAGTTAGTTCGCAGAGAGCAAATTCAAGGAACGTGCGAAACACGATAAGATTGCAGATTTGCCGCGAACCCACTCTGAGGCAATCCCGAGTTTCCGACGCTTATCTGACGGGCGCGCAGTCATAAATATCTATAAAATTTATCCTTTTAGAGCCGAGAGGCACTTACGTATTGATAACTCTCCAAAGTTGAAACAGTTGGATCATGGAACACGCCGTGAGACAGTCAGATTTGACACGCTCGGAAAATCCAGGAGAGGCTATGCCCGCCAACATCAATATTGAGACGCGCGACGGCGGAGACATTAACAATTTCACAGCGAAGATTCTCGATTCCGTTGTGGCCGTCCTGTTTAAAACCGACGTCATCTTGCTCACTGGCCAGAATGGCGACCTGTTCGCGTTGCGGGGGAACTTCACCTACGACGGAGAGCCCAGCAAGGATACAGTCAAGAGCGGAACTGTCACCAATATTGCGCTGCAGGATAATCCTGGCAGGAATGTTTACGCGACTGTCACCAACATCGCACTCGAAGTCAAAGCGGCACTCAAAATGCTGATGACAGGCTCGGTTACCGAGTTTTTTGACGCAATTGGCGCGTCGCGCTTCTTTGGCGAGATGGGCAACGACAAGGACAACGGCAGTTCAGAAGATGACCGGTTTCTCGGCGGCGGCGGCAATGACGAACTGTCCGGAGGCTTAGGCAATGATGTGATGGAAGGAAATGCCGGCCGCGACCATCTCAACGGTGGTGCTGGCATAGATGTGGTCAGCTATTCCACCTCGCTCAATGGCGTATCCGTCAATCTGCTTTCCGGCGCCGCAGAAGGTGCTGATGCCAATGGCGACATCCTCGAAAATTTTGAAAACTTGGATGGTTCGAACTATCGCGACACGCTCACGGGCGACAATGGCGTCAATGAAATCACCGGGCGCTTTGGCAATGACAAACTGAATGGCGGCAGGGGGGCCGATATTCTCAATGGCGGTGGCGATTTCGATACGGTCTATTACACGGCGTCGACCGGTGCGGTGACAATCAATC
>JANLTS010000082.1:0-4232 GCA_031363045.1 Hyphomicrobiales bacterium | reverse complement strand
GCCTATGCGAAGCTTGCTATTCATGATTTCAACCTTGAAGCATCGATGGCCGGCCCTGTCACCATCGGCGATCTGCGGCGCACTGGCACGGCTCTTGAAGTCGGCTGCACCAGGTGTTGGAACGTGCGTTACGTCGATCCTTTCAGCCTGCCATTTCACGGCAACATGGCGGTGCCAGAAGCCTACAAGCGGATAAGGTGTTCCCGCTGCGGCGAAAAAGCGGGCTATTCGAGGCCCGATGCCAGAATCGGCGGCGTAACCGGCCAATATCCCGGCTAGTCCAGATTCGCCTCCTTTGGGGCCTTGGCAGCCAAGGTTTTGTGTAATCAAGATTTTGATATATTTTAATTTTTTGTCATGTTGAAGCAGTCTATCTCCGCCAACACCTGCTGCAGCTTTCTCACTTGTTTGTGATTTCGCTTATTCTGATGAACTATTCCGCGCCGCCGGAGTTGATAGCTCTGGGCACCTAAGCTCAATGGAGACTCCTATCATGAAGATTTTTGTTTGTGCGGCTGCTGTTTTGACCCTGGCCTTGTCTGTTGCGGCTTCGGCCCAGGACACAATGATGAAGTGTGATGATGCCTCGATGATGAAGATGCAGACAGAAATGGATGCCATGAGCGATCCGGCCATGAAGGAAAAGAAAGACATGGCAATGAAGCACATGGATCTGGCTAAAGCCTCGATGAAGGAAGGCAAGATGGATGATTGCACCATGCATATGGGCGAAGCGTCTAAGGAAATGATGAAGAACTAACGTTCTTTTCCAATTTGCGAATGGGGCGGTACCAGCTGCCCCATTTGGATTTTCCGTTGGGTTCACCGAAGTTACTCTACCGGCAGATGCGCTGTTTACGGTGTGGGGAGAAGGCGGATTCCCAGCAAGATGCTCGTGTCGGCGATATGACCGCCCAATATCCGGGCTATGGACATTTAACCCACATATTTTAGTCTAACCCTCCGCTCGTGAAAACAATCTGAAACTCATTGCGGTTCGCGATGGTGCATCGCGGAAGCCCGAGCTGGCCCGACGCTTCTGCCGTTCGAAGAAATCCGAATGGGAATGGATCGCGCGCCCGGTCGATGGCGTCGCTGTCACCGCCCCCGACGTGATCATCCTGCGTAGAGAGTTCGAGCGTTTCGAACGCGCCTGGGGATTGTTCGACGCTAACGCTGCCGACATTGGGGCGAAGGTGTCAAACCAAGCGAAACGCCCAGCCGGGCCGGGCGCGCCTCCGAAACACGATTGGGACGCCTTTGCCGGCTCCAGCGCCCGTCGCATGCGCGATCGCGGCATGCCGGTTAGCCAGGGCGAGCTGGTGCGCGATATGATGGATTGGTTCGCGGGCCGGGAGGATTTTCCGCCGCCCGACGAGCGGACGGTGCGGCGGAAGGTGTCGGCGATCTGGAAGGAGTTAGCCGTTGTTAGATCGTAGTTGACGCCTTTCTTATGGTTTATGCCTCAAGCCGCGTTCTGTTCAATTTCAAAGTCACGACGACTCCATCGACTGCCCAATCGCAAGTGATGGTCCCGCCAAGTTGTGCTGACATTGCGCCGGATGAGGAAGAGCACTCCACAGTGTCCACTACCAAAGGTGGACACTACCAAACCCCACCTATGCGCATTAGGTGGGGTTCGGCGTACGCTCACCAGCTTTCCAGCCAGAGCTGGTATCAAATACACGATTTCACCTCATAGCCCATGGAAGCAGATGAAGCTTGTAACTCTGCGAGACCTGAAACTCAACGGAACAAATTAAACTCTCGGCCGCCCGTAAGGCCCCTCGGGCGCGCGACTAGAACCACGAGTAAGAGTAATGCCAATGCTATTTCTTGTACACCTTCAGGAATTTCCGCCATGCCGAAGGGCGTTGGCACACCATTCTCCAATGTTCTCAACCCGTCCCGCAGCGATGTGATCACCAGCGCACCAACGACCGCTCCAGTTATTGTGTTGCGTCCCCCGACAACCAACATGGCCAATGTCAGGAAGGTGAGGTCCAGCCAAAATTGGACTACTGAGATCGAGCCGAGGTAATGCGCAAACATCACACCCCCTAACGCAGTGATCGCCGCGCTCAGGGTAAAGCAGATCAGTCGTTCGCGCCAAACGCGAACGCCCGCTGACCGTGATGCGACTTCATCTTCACGGGCGGCACGCACGAGCAGGCCGCTGGCTGAACCTTGATAGAGCAAGGCAAGGCAGAGCACGAAGATGAGGCTTGCAGCTGCCTGGACGATGCCGACCTCCATGGGCAAGCCAACGAGAGAACTCTGGCCGCTCGTCCATCCATCCCAATTCTCATAGATGGTTTTCACCATGAACAGAAATGACAGCAGGCCAATCGACGCGGCAACGCCATTGAGCCGCAGAAGAACCGCTCCTGCGAACATGGCCACCATGGCTGCAATGCCCATGCCGACGAGGGCGGCGACAGGCAATGGCAAGTTGATTGCTGCTATTACATCTGGAAGCCCCCGCAGGAAGACTTGCCGCATCCCTTCACAGCAGGTGAACCATGCCGCGCCATAGGCGCCGATCATCGCAAATGAGGCATGGCCGAAAGATACAATGCCGGTGTTGCCCACGAAGACGCCGAGCCCCACGACCAGTGTCGCATAAATAAAGCTCTCAATGACCGTGCGGGACATGCCGGGCATCAAGTAGCCGAGCCCAGCCAGCGCTATAACCACGACGGCCAGTGACACTAAGGTTCCGGCGGTTGGGGGTAGACGACTCATACGCGTTCCCGCCCGGGGCCGAACACGAAGAGGCCCTGGGGCCTCACCAGCAGGACCAATATCACCAGACCATATAAAAATGCATCGCGCGCCGGTCTCAGGTCTGGCGGCAAGAGCGACTGCAAGAGCGTGGATGCGAGCCCAAGGGCGAAGCCACCGAGCACGGCTCCGGTTAGACTGCCCATGCCCCCGATCACCGTCGCTACAAACCCGGCGATGGCGAGCGGCACGCCCATCCGGAAATCCAGCACACCTGTTTTTGCTACGAACATGAGTGTCACGGCGCCCGCCAATGCGCCGGATACAAGAAACGCGACCGCAATGACCCGGTCAGCCTTCACGCCAATGAGTCGCGCCATCAGGAAATCCTCGGCCGCTGCCCGCAATGCAATGCCGCCACGGGTGCGGTTCAGGAACAGGCCGACTGTCAACAACAACCCCAGCGACGCGACGATTGTGACCAGATCGACCAGCGCCACGCGTACCCCTGCAAAGACAATCTGCTGTGAAAGCTCCGGCAGAACGCTGACGGATTTTGGGCGCCCGGTATGAAGAAACAAGATAACGCTTTGGATGAAGTAACCTATCGCGAATGACGTGATGAGCAGCGTGGGGCCATCCGCTCCCTTGCGCCGGACCGAGCGGAAGGCAAGGCGCTCCGTCAGCAATGCCGCGACAGCGACGACGGCGATTGTCGCCGCAATGAGCAACGGCGTGGGCAGGGCAGCAATCATCGGCGGCGCGACGTCAGCGACCGTCGGCACTACCAGCATATATGCGCCAAAGGTGATCAGGTCGCCCTGCGCGAAGTTGATCATGCGCATCACACCGAAGATCAGGCCAATGCCCAACGCAACGAGGGAATACTGGCTACCCAAGGCGAGACTATCGACAAGCAACTGGACCAGGTTCATCTAGCCGCCTCCTTGCCGAAATAGGCTGCTTCAAACTCAGGATCTTGAGCCAGAGATTCTGACCGCCCCGTCATCACGACCTCGCCTGACCTCATCAGATAAATGCGGTCGGCAAGGCCCAAGGCACGCCGGGCACTCTGCTCCACTACGAGAAGCGAAACCCCTTGACTGCGGAGCTGCCGGAGGGCGCCAAACATTATATCCACAAAGCGCGGAGAAAGTCCCAGTGAGGGCTCGTCAACGATCATAAGGCGCGGCTTTCTCAGCATGGCGCGCGCAATGGCCAGTTGTTGCTGTTCACCGCCCGAGAGGAGGCCAGCGAGCTGCCCCATTCGCTCGCGCAGGATCGGGAATAAGGAGAATATCTCCGGCTCGTCTGAAGGCCTGCGCCCCGGCAAGCACGCCGCAATCAGATTGTCCTGCACCGTCATGCGGCCAAAGATCCGCCGTCCCTCGGGAACGAGGGACATTCCCGCCATTGCAAGGCGTTCAGCAGGCTGGCGCGCAATGTCTTTTCCATCCAGATGGATTGTGCCGGCACTTGGAAACAGGGCCCCCGCGATGGCGAGAGTG
>JANLTS010000078.1:0-11662 GCA_031363045.1 Hyphomicrobiales bacterium | reverse complement strand
ATTGTTTCCGCCGCTGGCGCTTCAATCATGTAACCACCGTCGAGCGGGTCATCGGTTTCAAGCGCGGCACCGGCGGCACCGGCGGTGTGAGCTATCTCAAGCGCATGCTGGAGATCGAACTGTTCCCCGAGCTCTGGCGCGTGCGCACGGTGCTGTGAATTGCAGTGTCGGCCGTTCAGCTGTTTGAGGGACTGACACCCCCTGCTGGTTGAGATTCCAGCGCGGTTATTGCTAACTTTTCTTGGCCGGAGTAAGTGTTCTACTTGGCCTTTATTTTTTGGCCCAAGAAGCTAGGCTGAGAGTTTCCGCCGTTTTGATCAGTGCATTGCCTGCCAAACTGGATCGGCACCGCTACCACATCCCACCTGCACCTATAGAGAGCGACCAAACACGTCCAATTCGTATTCAAGCACAAGGGAGAACGTCATGAAGCGAACCTTTGGTGATTGCCGGGACAACGCTGTCCCACGTATCCGCCTGCTGGTAATGACGCTCGCCGCAGCAATCCTGTCCTTTGTTGCAGCCGCGATTGGCGTGACGGGATCGGCCACAGCCCACGGGGTGACTGTGCGGATCATGACGCAAAACATGTACCAGGGCACAAACTTTGATAAACTGTTTGCTTCCACGACGCCGCTGGAATTCGTGACCGCCGTCACAGAAAGTTACCAGCAAGTTCTCACCAGTAAGCCCGCCGAGCGGGCAGCAGCCGTCGCCCGCACGATTGCCATGGAACGCCCCGATGTGGTCGCCGTGCTCGAGGCATCAATCCTTCGCACTGGTCAGGCGCCCGCAACCGGCGTGGTGTCCGACCAGCTTCAAGCCCTGCTTACCGAACTGCGCCGCCTCGGGCTACACTATGAAACAGTTGCCATGTTGCCAGGTACCGATTCCGAGGCACCTACCCTCCTCGGCTTCGACGTCCGGCTTACCGATCGTACCCACATCATTGCGCGGGCCGACCTCGCTGGACCACGGCTGCAAACATCGAACATGCAGGTTCAGGACTATCTCGTGAACAGCGTGCTTCATTTCCCCGTCGGCCCGCCGGCGATCAGCAAGGCCGGATGGGCGTCGGTGGATGTTACCGTTTTCGGTCACGCGTTCCGTTTCGCAGACACGCATCTTGAAGTGATACCGCCATTTACAGTCCAATGGGCGCATGCGGCGGAAGCGATTGCATCCGTCACCAACACAACGCTGCCGATCGTGTTCGTCGGTGATTTCAACACCGTTACTGGCGATCCGACCCACCCGACCTTTCCAACGTATCAGCTCTTCCTTGATGCCGGTTTTGTCGACGCATGGAAACAGAAGTATCCCGCACTTCCGGGGTTCACCTGTTGCCAGGCCAGCAACCTTTTGAACGCGGTTTCAGCATTAAGCGTGCGGATCGACCTCATACTGACGCGTGGCGCGGTTTCGGTTGAAGACATCAAGATTGTCGGCGACCGCGCGAGTGATCGCACAGCGTCAGGCCTATGGCCATCCGACCACGCAGGACTCGTGGCGACGCTGAGATTGGGCGGGACGAATTGAGGCGATATATGTGCTCAACACCGTGACGGCAAAGCCCCGCATGCGAGTCTTGGAGGTGGGTGGCGGTGGATTCGAACTGCTGCGAACCTGTCTCTGGTCGAGGGTTCTCTGCTCGACGGCAATCTGCAGCGTATTTCGACGTTTTGCGTCTGAATTAGGGCTTTTTGGCTAAAGAAATCGGCTCAAAATCAGTACCTTAGACGGGAAATTCCCTACTCAAGCGAGCAGTGAATAGCTTCACCCCGAGCAGCAAATTCCTCACTGGGATCAGGGAAAGCCGGATGGCAGCAGGGAATTACCCGGCAACGGCAATTTACGCGATCCCGAACTCAGGTTCCACGAGCGGCGGCACCTCGCCTAAGGGCCAGAACCCCACCCTGCTTCCCGATAGGCACTGTTGTGATCACGTGCAACACGTTGCGATCGATTTGAAAACGCGCCCAACCATGACCCTGGCGTTTCCCGTCTCAAACTCACTGAAATCCTTGCAAAATATACGATCATGGTAGGGTCATATCGGGGCCGATCGGGACCCAGTCGACCTTCGCCATTGTCTTAAGAAATCAAGTGGTTAGGCTTGGAGTTAGAGGGGTCACTCTTCGATAATTATTCACACCATATGACCATTGACATATCTTGCGGGAATGTTGAGGCAACGGCAAAAAGCCACCGCGAGACGCGCGAAGTCCCGGCAGATGCCGATACGCTCATGAAAAACCTCGAATGCCGTTCGTGTGGAGCGGGTTTGCATGTGGTCGAATCGGAAGTGAATATGATTGAGGCCGCGCTGCTACGAAATCTCCTGTCCCGAGATAGCATATGATACTCAGCTTGCGCCCGTTCGAGGCAAGGCACGGGTGGTGAGGGAATCAAAAATCTGCATCTCGCTCACGTCAAAATGCAAGTCGACCTTGCTGCCAGGCGGTGCGCGAAAATCTCGCAGCATGCGTACCTGAACATCAGCAGCCGCATCATCGCCGGTCTTGGCGACAAGGATGACCTCTGGACCGAGCACCTCGGTGGTGATGACCTCGACACTCACGGGTGCCATATTCCTTGCGACGGCGGCCGAGAGATGGAAGTCCTCAGGTCGTAACCCCAGCGTCACCGATTTTCCCACATGACTGAGGAAGCCTTTGGAATGGGATGCCGGAATGGCAAACGTCAATTTTCCCGATGTAGCGATCACCGCGCCATCGCGTCCCGCCTCAAGCCGTCCAGCCAATAGATTCATCGGCGGACTGGCGAGGAAACCTGCTACAAATGTATCCGCCGGGTTGCGGTAAACATCCATTGGCCTGCCAACTTGTACAATCTCGCCGTCCTTCATGATGCAAATTCGCTCGCCCATCGTCATCGCCTCGACCTGATCGTGTGTGACATGCACGATTGTCGTTCCAAGATTGCGGTGGAGCTTGATCAATTCTGTGCGCATTGCCGCACGGAGCTTGGCGTCAAGATTTGACAGCGGTTCATCAAGGAGAAAAGCTTGGGGCTCGCGTACCAGGGCGCGGCCGAGAGCCACGCGCTGGCGCTGCCCGCCTGAAAGCTGTGATGGTTTGCGATCAAACAATGGTTCAATGCCGAGCATTCCGGCGGTCCTCTTGACACGCTGCGAAATTTCACTTGCCTCAACCCTCCGCAACTTGAGGCCAAAGGACAGGTTCTCAAGAACCGTCATGTGCGGATAGAGTGCGTAATTCTGAAAGACGATGGCGATGTCGCGGTGCGCCGGGTCGACATTGTTGACACGCCGATCGCCGATCATAAGATCGCCTGAAGTAATGGATTCCAGCCCGGCGATCATCCGCAAAGTTGTCGACTTTCCACAACCCGATGGGCCAAGCAGGATCATGAACTCGCCATCAGTGATGTCGAGCGATACGGCGCGCACGGCGGAGACACCATTGGGGTAGGTTTTATGGATATTCTTCAGAGTGATCGATGCCATGGTGACTTTCTGCGGGGCTTAGGACGTCAGTTGAGGCTGCGCAAGTAGCGATAAAGGTATGCCGTCAGAGCCAAGATCAATGCCAGAAGAATGGTAGCCATCGCTGAGGCTTCGCCGACGTTGAGACTGACGAAAGCTGTTCGATAAATGTAGTAACTGGCGAAGTCCGTCGCGGTGCCCGGACCGCCGCGCGTCATGATATAGATGAGATCATAGGTCTTCACGGCAAAGATCATACGAATAAGCAGTGTCACGATGATGACCGGCCACATCAACGGCAGAGTGATGTGGCGAAATGCCTTGAATGTCCCGGCGCCGTCGACGCGTGCCGCCTCATAGGGCTCTTTCGGTAGAGCTGAAAGGCCTGCCAGCAGCAACACGATCATAAACGAAACCTGATGCCAGATGTCGACCATGACGATCGTCCAGATCGCCACTTTCGTGCTCCCGAGCCAATTCACTGGCGCAATGGAAATCACTGTCAGCAGGTAGTTCACGATGCCCAAAGAGGGATGCAGAAACATGCGCCAGATCAGGCCGACGATCACCGGATTCATCAACAGCGGGCACAGCAAGATGCCGTAGTAGACCGGCTTGAACCGCTCGACGCTGTTGAGCATCAAGGCAACAATGAAACCGATTAGAAATTCAATGAGCACAACGCCAACGACGAACAGCCCGGTAAGCCACAGGCTGTGGCGGAATTCGGCGTCTCCGATTGCCGCGAGATAGTTGTCGATTCCCGTGAATGTATCGAAATTGGGGGCGATCAGGGTGTAATCGTGCACGCTGGTGAAAAGTGCCCAGAACACCGGAAACACAATGACCGCCAGCAGCAGAGCGAGTGCCGGGGCCGACATGAACCAGCCGAACCGTCTGTCGGACGACTCAGTTGAAGGAAGCTGACTCATGTCAAACCCTTCGGCAAACAGCTTTACTTCAGTTTGCCGTCTTTTTTGGCAAGTTCAGTCATCTCGGCCTCGACCGTAGCCAACGCCTCGGCGGGAGCCTTTTCACCGGCGACCGCCAGGCTCAACTCACGTCCGAGCACCTCGACCAATTGGGGAGTGTAAGTGAAGACCGGAAAGTTGTGGCTGGTTAGCAACATTTGCTTCAAGGCCTGGGCGTAGTGATATTTTGCATTGACATCCGGGTCGTCAAAAATGTCGGTGCGGGTTGGTGAGCCGCCCTGCAGTGCACGCTTCTTGGCGATTTCGTGCGACTCAACCCACTTCAAGAATGTCCAGGCAGCATCGGGATTGGGACTTGATTTCGGTATGGCCCAGCCCCAGGCGCCGTTGAGACTGCCTCCCGTCTCGGGGGTGGGACCAGGAACTGCCATGATCTCGACCTTACCAACCACTGATGATTTTGATGGATCGTCAATGCCGGCGCGGAAGAAGTTATAGGTGATGTAACTGTAGGCCTTGCCCTGGGCCATGACGTTGAAGGCTTCGTCAAAGGAGAAGCTTGCGGCGCCCAGCGGTCCATATTTCGCGATATTCGTGGAATACTGTTCGACGGCTTTAACGCCAGCCTCATTGTTCAGTGTCGGCTTCCAGTTTTCATCATGATAGTTTCCACCGTTGGCGAAAAGATAGTTCGACCATTCCATCGCAATCGGGTCGGGGCGCAGCCCCTGATTGACAACGCCATACATGCCGTCCTTGGTGAAGAACTCGACCTGCTTGAGATACTCGTCCCAGGTCTTGGGCACACCAAGTTCGATGCCGTACTTGGCCTTGAAATCCGCCTGGTTTTTTGCATCGGCCAGGAGATCTGTGCGGTAGAGCATGCCCATGGCATAGTTATAGAATGGCAACATGTAGGTGACACCGTCGACCTTTCCGACAAGGTCCATCATCTTCGGCACATAGACCGAAGTGTCGAATTTGTCGGCGGCAATGCGCTCGTCAAGCGGCAGGAGCCAGCCAGCCTTGGTAAACTCTCCAACCCAATAGAAATCGACGACGAGCGCCGAATAGCTGCCCTTTCCGGCCACCAGCTGCGGCACCAGCTTGGTGTGCATCTCGGCATAGTTGACGACTTCGAGATTGACCTCGATTCCGGTTTCCTTGGTGAATTCCGGCACCAGGGACTTGACGTATTCGGTATCGGGAACGCCCTCCATCAGGATGGTGACGGTCTCGGCAGAAGCCGTTGCCGATAGTCCGGCAACGAGCGCAACACCAAACAGAAGCCTTCTCAGCATTTTCATCTCCCTTGTTAGCCCGATGTGCATTGGCTGTTCACTTGAGGGCTCCAAGTGACAGTCCCTTGATAAGATGTTTGCGCAGGAACGGCAGCAGCGCAAAGACGGGCAACAGCGACACCACAGTCGCGGCCGCCAGCGGAGCGATCTCAACTCCGGCATGGGTTTCAAGGCTGGCAAGGCCCACCGGCAAGGTCTGCGAGTGAGGGCCCGACAGCACGAGCGCGAACAGGAACTCGTTCCAGCTCAGGATGAAGCCGAGAAGGCCGGCTGCAAGAATGCCAGGTGCGGCGACTGGAATTGCGATCAGCCGGAAGGCCTGCCACCGCGTGGCGCCATCGACGCGCGCCGCTTCTTCCAGCCGCGCCACGTCGCCCTCGAAGAACGAGACGAGAATCCATGTGAGAAACGGAAGCGCAATGGTGAGGTGTGCCACGACCAGCGCGGCGTGCGTCTGCAGCAATCCGGCAAACAGGAAGACGCCGAAGAGCGGTAGCACAACGATGATGGGCGGCAACATCTGACTCGACAGCACGCCGAGCCGGAGCAAGGAACCACCGGTATTGAAGCGGGCGAAGGCATAAGCCATCGCGGTGGCGAGCGGGAGCGAGATCGCGGTGGCCAGCAGCGCGATCAGCAGGCTGTTCACGAACCAGCTGACGAAGGAATAGCGCTGGAATATCTCGAAGTAGTTCATCAGGCCGAGCGTACCGACCTCGGGCGGGATCTTGTAGGCGGTCAATCGGTCGGTCAAGCTCACGCGCAAAAGCCAGACAAGCGGCATGAGGATGGCCAGCGAAAACAGGGTAAGGATGATGTGCGGGATCACCGCCTTTGCGAATTTCTTCATGGCGGCGTCAATCCATCCTGACCCCACCCGTGACATTGACTCCCTGGCCAGTCATGAAGCGGGCGCTGTCGGAACAGAGGAACACAACCACATCAGCCACGTCTTCGGGCGTCTCGATGCGCCCGAGCGGCGTTTGGGCCACGTACTCGTTGAAGACCTGTTCGGGCGTGATGCCACGGAGCTTTGCCTCCCACTCGATCTCACGCGATTGCATGCCCGTCTTCACGAAGCCGGGACAGACCGCATTCACGCGGATTCCTTTCGGGGCCAGCTCGCGGGCCAGTCCTTGCGTCCAGCCCAGCACAGCGAACTTGCTGGCCGAATAATGCGCGAGCAAAGGTGCTCCGACTTTCCCCGCGAGTGAGGCGGTGTTGACGATGACACCCGCCCCCTGCGCCAGGAAGTTGCGGGCTGCGATCTGGTTGGCGAGGAAAATGCCGCGGGCGTTGACCGAGAAGTTGAAATCCCATTCCTCGTCGGTGATGTCCACCGCGTGCTGCATGGTGGAAACTCCAGCATTGGCGATCAGGATGTCGTAGCTTCCGAACTGTTTCAGTACATTTGAAAATGAAGTTTCGACGCTGGCGCGCTTGGTGACGTCGATCTCAACGGCGATCGAGCCTGGAATGTCTGCGGCAGCCTTCTGCGCAGCATCGTGATTGATGTCGCAGATGGCAACCCGAATGCTTTGCCGTGCCAGCGCCACGGCAATGGCCCGGCCAATGCCCGTGGCGGCTCCGGTCACGATCGCTCGTTTTCCAGCAAGTTCAGGGAAGGTTGGCGAATTCGGCAAAAGTGACTCCCCGCAGGTTAGTTGCGAGTATAAATCCACAAATTCGAACAACACAAGAGGCAAGATGTTTGATTTTGTGCGAAATCTTGTTATGAATGACTCAAACGGTTCGGCAACCGGCAAGAGTCCGAGGGAGGTTGCAGATGGCGAGAAGGCAGAGCGGACAAGGTATGGCGGCACGGTTTCCCGAGCGCCGCCCGTCTGGCGATTTCCGCCCCCTGGCGCAGCAGCGTCACATTCACATCCTGAGCCGGCTGGCCTCAGTGGGCACCGTGCAGGTCGGCGTGCTTGCTCGCGATTTGGGCGTTTCCGAAATGACAATCCGGCGCGATCTCGTCGATCTCGAAAAAGGAGGACGGCTGACGCGCATTCACGGAGGCGCTGTCGATACCGGCAAGAACAGGCGCACGGTGATCGACCGCAACGAACCCGTCTTCGAGGCACGCTTGCAGCGGCATTACGAGGCAAAGCAACGCATTGCTGCGGCTGCGGCAAGTCTCTCAGCAGGCTGCAAGACCATCGCGCTCGATGTCGGCACCACCACGCTTCTGCTGGCTCGGCAGATGCAAATCGAGGGCCAGGCGAAGATCTTCACCAACAGCGTTCGCATCGCCGCCGAACTCGCCACTCGTGCCGCCGAGGTCTATCTCCCGGGCGGACGTATGCGCCGTGATGAAATGTCGATTGGCGGGCGCACCGCCGTGGAACAGTTCCAGGATTTGTGGTTTGACATTGCCTTCGTCGGCGTGTCCGGCATGACTTCAGGCGGCATCTTCGACTACTCGTTTGAAGATGTGGACATGAAGCGGGTCTACCTTCGGCGCTCCAGCATGAAGGTCGTGCTCTGCGATGCCTCCAAGTTCGAGCGCATGTCACTCGTTCACATTTCACCGCTTGGCGGCTTCGACATCCTGATCACCGACGCAGCCCCACCAACGCAGATCGCAAGGGCGCTTGCAGAGGCAAATGTGCGCGTGGACATCGCGGCGGACACGGACTGAGTATCCAGCAAACCAAAAATCGGAAGGAATGGGACGATGGTGTTTGATTTTTTCGGCGCAAAGAAGAAGGTGGTGATCGCCATGGCCCATATCGGGGCCCTGCCGGGTACGCCGCTCTATGATGCCGATGGCGGCATGGACAAGCTGATCGAGGGTGTGGCACGCGACATCGACCAGCTTCAGGCTGGCGGCGTCGATTCCATCATGTTCGGCAATGAAAACGACCGGCCTTATGCCTTCAAAGCATCGCCCGAGACAATCGCCGCGATGACGGCAGTGGTGCAGGCCATGAAGCCGATGCTGAAAGTACCTTTCGGCGTGAACTACCTGTGGGATCCGAGCGCCAGCGTGGCGATTGGTGCCGCGACGGGCGCGAGCTTCGTGCGCGAGATCTTCACCGGCGTCTTCGCCTCCGACATGGGGATCTGGGCTCCGGATGCGGGTGCTGCCGCGCGCCTCCGCCGCAACCTGGGCCGCACCGACATGAAGCTGCTGTTCAACATCAATGCTGAATTTGCTCATTCGCTCGATCAGCGCCCCATTGAGCTCCGCGCCCGCAGCGCCGTCTTCTCGTCATTGGCGGATGCTATCCTCGTTTCGGGCCCGGTCACGGGAGAGCCCGCGGACGAATCGCAGCTCCAGAAGGTCTGCGCCACCGTGCGCGACGTGCCGGTGTTCGCCAACACTGGCGTCACGATCGACAATGTGAAAAACACGCTGGCACTGGCCAGCGGTGTCATCATCGGCACGCACTTCAAGGTTGGCGGCGTGACTTGGAACCCGGTCGAGGGCGCCCGCGTAAAGCGTTTCATGGATCGCGTCGAGACGTTGCGCTAGCGCCTCATGGCTTATGTCCTTGGCCTCGATATCGGCACCACGTCGACGATCGGCATATTGATCGAACTGCCGGGACAGATCGCGGGAATCACCTCGCTGCCTGTCACGCTCAACTCGCCTCATCCAGGCTGGGCCGAGGAAGATCCGCAGCAATGGTGGAGCAACGTCTGCTCGATTACCCGGGACCTTTTGCAAAAGGGCCGCATTGATGCGCGATCCATCGCGGCTGTCGGCGTCACCGGAATGCTCCCCGCAGTCGTTCTGCTCGATGACGGGCACCAGATCCTGCGGCCCAGCATACAGCAGAGCGACGGACGCTGTGGCAGCCAGGTAGCCGAGCTTCGCGCCGAATGGGACGAGAAGGCATTCATCGCCAAGGCGGGCAACGGCATTAACCAGCAGCTCGTCGGCGCCAAGCTGCGCTGGATCGAGCAGAACGAACCTCACATCCATGCTCGCATCGCCACGGTCTTCGGCTCCTATGACTACATCAACTGGCTGCTAACGGGCGAGAAGGCCATCGAACAGAACTGGGCGCTGGAGGCGGGTTTCGTCAATGTGGCAACGGGCCGGATCGATAACAGCCTCGTTGCCTTCGCGCGGGTGCCGAGACATACAATCCCGCGCAAGTCCGTCTCGCATAAGGTTCTGGGCCACGTCACCGCTAAAACCGCCGAGGCCACTGGACTTGCAGAAGGTACGCCCGTCGTGGGCGGTGCTGCGGATCTGATCGCTTCGGCTCTGGGGGCCGGCATCGTCAATCCGGGCGATGTGCTGCTGAAATTTGGCGGCTCCGTCGATGTGCTGATCGCCACGGACCGCGTTGCGCCGGACCCGCGCATGTTTCTTGACTATCATCTGGTGCCGAGCCTCTTCATGCCCAATGGCTGCATGTCGACCGGAGGCTCCGGCCTCAACTGGTTCGCGCACACCTTCGCGGGGCTGGAGGCGCAGGCCGCCGCCAGCCTCAACCTCACGGTCCATCAGTATCTCGACACGCTTGCCGAACAATGCCCGGGCGGCAGCGATGGCCTTACCATTCTGCCCTACTTCCTCGGAGAGAAGACGCCCATCCATGATGCGCGCGCGCGCGGCGTGTTTGATGGCCTCACCTTCTCGCATGGCATCGGTCATCTCTGGCGTGCGCTGCTTGAAGCCTATGCCTATGCAATTGTTCACCACATCGAAGTACTGAATGACATGGGCCACCGCACCGAGAACTTCGTTGCGTCAGACGGCGGCTCCAGCAGCAGGGTCTGGATACAGATCGTCGCCGACGTGTTGCAGCAGCCAGTGCAGCGGCTGGCCGGTCATCCCGGCTCCTGCCTCGGTGCGGCGTGGACGGCAGCGATTGGCTCGGGGCTCACCGATGACTGGTCCGGAGTGAACCGCTTCGTCACCCGCCTCGATCGGCTGGAGCCGGATCGTGGCAAGGCGCTAGTCTACCGCGAAGGCTACAAGCGCTTCCGCGGGCTCTACGATCGCCTCTCTCCGAAGTGCGCTATGCGATGACGCTTCTCGCCGTTCTATGGGACATCGACGGAACGCTGGTTGACAGCGAACCCCTTCACCACCGTGCGCTCGTCGCTGCAACATTGACTTGGATGTAGATTTCTTCGGCCTAGCCGATCGGGCCTTTCGCGGAATTCACTTGGGAGACGTGTGGATTGCACTTCACCACCGTCTGCCAAATACGCTCCCCGAAAACCAATGGCTTGCGGACATCGAAGCCTACTATGCCAATACCTGGCAAACGACTTTTGAAACAATATCGGCCATTGACGGACGGTTGAAATTTAAGCAAGTTAGTATCAAGTCGGTATTTGCGAGGGTCGCTTGCTACGTTTCTTAAAACGCAAGGTTGCTAGTTTCCAGATAGTATGTTCGGAACCAATCGTTCTCAAATGAGATCAATGAATCCATGCCGGCAATGAAACTGAATTCAACTGCCTTTTCAACAATAGACCTCGATCAGCCTGGCAAACGGGTTGGATTCGTGATGATTCCGCACTCGCCAAACGATGACGCTTGGGGCGTCACCCGCATCCCGCTGGCGGTGATCGCCAATGGCAATGGGCCCACCGTCATCATCGAAGGTGGAAACCATGGTGATGAATATGAAGGGCCGATTATCATTTCGGAACTCATTCGGGAACTGCAGCCGGGCGAAATTGCTGGCCGGCTGATCCTGATGCCAGCAAACAACGTTCATGCCGTCGTCGCCGGGCAGCGTACATCGCCAGTAGACGGCCTCAACTTCAACCGGACATTTCCGGGCGATACCGCGGGCTCAATCACACAGCAGATTGCCGCCTACATGGTCCAGGAAGTTTTCCCCCGCGGCAATGCGTTCATCGACCTTCATTCGGGCGGCTCTTCGCTCGACATCCTGGTGAGCGCGGTAATCGAACCCAGCAACGATCCGGTTCTCTTGGCAAAAAACATCGAAGGCCTTCGCCGCTTCGATGTTTTTTGCCAA
>JANLTS010000074.1:0-3409 GCA_031363045.1 Hyphomicrobiales bacterium | reverse complement strand
TTGAAGACCTCCGGATGCGCCTTCTCGATCTCGTCCAGCAGCAGCACGCAATGGGGGTGCTGGTCGATGCCGTCGGTCAACAGGCCACCCTGGTCGAAGCCGACATAGCCCGGGGGGGCGCCGATCAGGCGCGAGACGGTGTGGCGCTCCATGTACTCCGACATGTCGAAGCGCAGCAGCTTGATGCCGAGAACGTCGGCGAGCTGCTTGGCCACCTCGGTCTTGCCGACGCCGGTGGGGCCTGAGAACAGATAGCAGCCGATCGGCTTTTCGGGTTCGCGAAGGCCGGCGCGGGCCAGCTTGATCGCCGAGGATAAAGCCTCGATGGCCTTGTCCTGGCCGAACACCAGCCGCTTCAACTCGGTATCGAGGTTCTTCAGAACCGTGGCATCGTCCTTCGACACCGTCTTGGCCGGAATGCGGGCCATGGTGGCGATGGTGGCTTCGATTTCCGAGACGCCGATCACCTTCAACCGCTTGCCCGCCGCCACCAGCATCTGCGATGCGCCCGTCTCGTCGATGACGTCGATTGCCTTGTCGGGCAGCTTGCGGTCGCTCATGTAGCGGGCCGAAAGCTGCACGGCGGTCTCGATGGCGTCATCCGTGTAGCGTACCTTGTGGAAGTCCTCGTAATAGGGCTTGAGGCCTTTCAGGATGGCAATCGCATCGGGGATCGAGGGTTCATTGACATCGATCTTCTGGAAACGGCGCACCAGGGCGCGGTCCTTCTCGAAATGCTGGCGGTATTCCTTGTAGGTGGTGGAGCCGATGCAGCGCAGCGCGCCATTGGCGAGCGCCGGCTTCAACAGGTTCGAGGCATCCATCGAGCCGCCCGACGTGGCCCCTGCCCCGATCACTGTATGAATCTCGTCAATGAACATGATGGCACCGGGCCGTGCCTCGATCTCCTTCACCACCGCCTTGAGGCGTTCCTCGAAATCGCCGCGATAGCGGGTACCGGCCAGAAGCGTGCCCATGTCGAGCTGGAACACCGTGCAATCGCGCAGCACTTCCGGCACATCGCCATTGATGATCTTACGCGCCAGGCCCTCGGCGATCGCCGTCTTGCCCACCCCCGGATCGCCGACGAACAGCGGATTGTTCTTCTGGCGGCGGCACAGAATCTGGATGGTGCGGTTGACTTCCGCGTCGCGGCCGATCAGCGGATCGATGCGGCCTTCGGCGGCCTTCTTGTTGAGGTTGATGCAATAGGCATCGAGCGCGTCGGTCTCGCCCTTTTTCTTGGTCCCCTGCTCACGCTCTTCGTTGTTGTCGGAGCCGCCATTGCCCTGCTGGTCCTGGTCGACGCCGCGCACCGGCCTGGTGTCCGAAAGCCCCGCCCGCTTGGCGATGCCGTGCGAAATGTAATTGACCGCGTCATAGCGCGTCATGTCCTGCTCTTGCAGGAAGAAGGCGGCATGACTTTCACGCTCGGCGAAGATCGCCACCAGCACATTGGCGCCGGTCACTTCTTCGCGGCCCGATGATTGCACATGGATGACGGCACGCTGGATCACCCGCTGGAAACCTGCGGTGGGTTTTGAATCCTCGCGCTCGGCGGCGATCATCTGGCCAAGCTCGGTGTCGATGTAGGTCGTCAGACTACGGCGCAGCATGTCGAGATCGACGCTGCAGGCCTTCATCACCGCGGCCGCATCCTTGTCGTCGATCAGCGACAGCAGCAGGTGTTCCAGCGTCGCATATTCATGGCGGCGTTCGTTGGCCAGGGCCAGGGCGCGGTGGAGGGCCTTCTCGAGACTGCGGGAGAATGTCGGCATGGCCTATTCCTTTTCCATCGTGCACTGCAGCGGGTGCTGGTGATTGCGGGCGAAATCCATGACTTGCGTCACTTTGGTCTCCGCCACTTCAAATGTATAGACTCCACATACGCCAACACCCTTCTGGTGGACGTGCAGCATGATGCGGTTGGCCTCTTCGCGCCCCTTGCCGAAGAATTTCTCAAGCACCATCACGACGAATTCCATCGGCGTGTAGTCGTCATTGAGCAATAGCACCTTGTACAGCGAAGGCTTCTTGGTCTTCGCTTCCGTCCGGGTAATGACTCCGGTCTGATTGTCGTCTTTGTGATGTGGCTGCTTCGGCATGGGACCAATTATATAGTTGGTTCCCGGCGAATTGGGAGAGGCAATTCGCGCTGAATTTTCGGGGCTGGCATGGAGATGCCGGCAAATAGCCGAAGACGGCGCCGTTCAAGCCCAGGCGCCGGGTGGTTCTGAAAGAAGAATTTGTGAGAAACGGGCGGCGGGCGTGAAACCACGTCCGCCCGGCTGTTCGTTAGCCGCGCTTGCGCGGCGCCGCCTTCTTGGCGGCGGCTGCGGCAAGCTTCTTCGGGGCTGCGGGAACCGCGGCCTTGGGCGCTGTTTTAGCGTCAGCTGTCTGGGCACTGACCATTTCAACGGCCGACAGCCAATGGGCTTCGGAGCGGCCTTCGGGTTGACCTTCTTCGAGCCACAGCGCATGGGCGACTGCGCGGATACGGTCTTCAGTTGCGTGGGTAACGGAGAGTTTGGACATAGAATCACCTCGTCGTTGGAGATTCATGCATAACTCAAGTTATTGTGCGATGCAACATTAAGAATGCATTGCAGCATTTATTGACCATACGATCAACTTTTGTCCATTCAGAGGCCAGGAATGTTGAGGCCATAGGCAACTGCGGCGGCCAGCGCGGCGGTCGAGGTGATTTCGTAGGCGATGTAAAATCCACCAAACTTGATCAGCTTCTTGGCCATCTGTGCCTCCTTGGGACGTTTGCAACCTTCGTGAACAATCCGTTGCAGGCCCCATGCCAGCGGCACTTGCCGTCACGAGGTCAACTCCACCAGCCGCAGCGTCATCGCGCTGTCAGCGTCAGCCAAGTCAATCGGCACGGTAAAATGATTGCGTCCCGGCACAAGGTGATAGCGGCACGGCAAACCAAGACCCTGCCAGGCCGCCGCCAGTGACCGCGCCTGACGCAGGAACTCGAAACTCTCCTCAGCCCCCACCCAACTGTCGAAGGCCAGGCGGTTCGGCATCGGCCACAGCAACGGGCTGGCCTGCACGGCACTGACCGCGTTCAGCCGCAGGTCATCGTTCATCGGCGTTGTCATCAGCGGCCGCAAATCAAACACGCCGCTGACCGAGAAACACGCCTGCACCAGATCGGCGGCAGCGCCATAATGGCCCCACCCTGTGGCCGCCATGCACGCCGCAAGGTGCCCACCAGCTGAATGCCCGGCGATCACCAGCCGGCGCCCATAGGTGTTGGCGAGGAACAGGCAGCATTGGCGCAGTTCATCGATGATCTCGACAATCGAAACCTCGGGGCACAGCGTGTAGCTCGGCACCGCTACCATGAGCCCATGCGCATTGGCGCCCGCCGCCATGTGGCTGAACACCGACTTGT
>JANLTS010000048.1:0-8499 GCA_031363045.1 Hyphomicrobiales bacterium | reverse complement strand
TCAGCATGTTGGAAGAACACGGCATTCATGACAAGCGCCTGTGGGAACTTCAGGAACTGGTCGCCCGCGAAATCGAAGCGATGGTTTGAACCCGCGCCGCGCCGCCACGTTCCGCCTGATCGGCAGTCAGCCCGCCGGTTTGATGTTCTGGTTCAGGTGGAAGACATTTCCCGGATCGTACTTCGCCTTCACCTTCTGCAGCCGAGCGTAGTTTGACCCGTAGGCGGCGGCACCAATATCGCTGGGCTCATCATCGCCCAGGTAATTTGAGTAGCGCCCCGAACCGGTGAACGGCTGCATCGCGGCATAAGTCTCGCGCGCCCAGGCCGTGCAGGCGGCGGTCAAAGCCGGGTCCATCCATTGCCCCAGCACCAGAAGATTGTAGCCTTCGGAGCGATGCGGGAAGGCTGTGGCATCAACCGGAACGCGGCAGGCCGCGCCATGGAGATGCTCGATGAGCAGGCCCCCCATGGGCGCCGGGCATTTTTCGTAGCACGAGATCATCGTGTCGATGGCGGCATCGCTCAGTTCGGCAAGGAAACTCGACTTCCAATAATTGAGCGCACCCTTGGGATTGCCGGCATCGAGAATGGTATTAAGAGTGCTGTAGGGAATGGGACCGATCGTATCCATCACTGGCGGCCCGAAGGCCTTGAGCGGTAGCATCGCCGCCTGGCCCGCGGCAAGATCGCCGCAATGCGCAGCGACCATGAGTGCAAGCTTTGCTCCGGAGCCATCGGGCGCATGCACCAGCGCGCTGAACGTCCCGAAATCCTCGGGCAGCGCTTTGGTCAGGCCGCGGAAATACCGCAGAACCTCGCGCGCCTTGGCAAAGGGATGAGCAACGAGTCCGCCGGTGACCATCGGTCCCACCGGATGCAGCTTGAACTCGAGCGACGCCGCGACCCCGAAGTTGCCGCCGCCACCGCGCAGCCCCCAGAACAGATCGGCATTCTCAGTGGCACTGGCTGTCAGCACCTTGGCCTCGGCGGTGACGATCTCGACCGAGATCAGATTGTCGAGCGACAGCCCATGCCGGCCCATCAGCCAGCCGATACCGCCGCCCAAAGTCAGTCCGGCAATCCCCGTCGAGGAAATGAGGCCGCCGGTGACCGCCAGTCCGTGAAGCTGGGTCTCGCGATTGAGATCGCCCCAAGTGCAGCCGCCCTGGGCCCGCGCCGTGCGCTTTGCCGGATCGACGTGAATGCCCTTCATCGCCGAGAGGTCGATCATCACGCCCTTGTCGACGGTCGCCTTGCCTGCCACATTGTGACCACCACCGCGAACCGCGATCTCTAAACCCAGTTGCCGGGCAAGACTGACCGCAGAGGCAATATCGGCTGTGCCCGTGCAGCGCGCGACAACCATCGGGTGCTTGTCGATCAAACCATTGTGCACCTTGCGGGCCTCGTCATAGCCGGCATCGGCGGCGCGCAACAATTGGCCACCAAAGGATGTGGCAAGCTGGTCAATGGCGTCTGATTGAGCGGAAGTCACGGTCATGGCACGTTCTCCTTGGCGGGATAAGCACGGGACGGCAAAACAGCGATTTCAGTGAGCAATGACCATGATTTACGCCGGTTTCGGCGCGGTGTCGATAGAACGGACGTTGCGTAGCGCGATGTCAAGCCGCAACCGCAAATGGCCTACAAATTGCCCTTCAGCCCTGTGAATAACGCGTATAATTCGATTCGATTTCTATGCGTCGCAATGCATCGGCTATCACCCAATCATGTCCATGTCCGCCACTGCCAATCTCCGCGCCGTCGAGTCCACCTCCGGCGACGACGCCATCCGCACCCCGCCCCAGAACCTTGAGGCGGAACAAGCGCTGCTGGGCGCTATCCTCGTCAACAACGAGGCCTGCGACAAGGTCTCCTCATTCCTGACGCCTGAGCATTTTTTCGAGCCGCTGCACGCGCGTATTTTTGAAGCCGCCTCGACGCTGATCAAGATCGGCAAGCTGGCAACGCCCGTCACCCTCAAGACCTATTTCGAGAATGACCAGACCATCCGTGACATCGGCGGCACCGCTTACCTCGCCCGCCTCGCCGCGAGCGCCACCACCATCATCAACGCCGAGGAGTATGGCCGCTCGATCTATGAGCTGGCGCAGCGGAGGAAACTCATCGGCGTCGGCACCGACATGGTCAACGAGGCCTTCGATCCCGATGTCGAGGACAGCGCCAAGGACCTGATCGAGCGCGCCGAACAGACGCTCTATGCGATGGCCGAGACAGGCAAATATGGCCAGGGCTTCAAACCGATCCTGCAAGCCTTGACACAAGCCATCGACATGGCGAGTGCGGCCTACCAGCGCGACGGCGGCTTGTCCGGCCTCTCGACGGGCTTGCGCGATCTCGATGAGAAGCTCGGCGGCTTGCAGTCCTCGGACCTGATCATTCTCGCTGGCCGTCCCGCCATGGGCAAGACCGCGCTGGCCACCAACATCGCCTATAATGTCGCCAAGAAATTCCAGGCGGAGTATCTGCCCGATGGCTCGTCACGCGTGAAGGACGGCGGTCTCGTCGCCTTCTTCTCGCTCGAAATGTCGAGCGAGCAGCTGGCTACGCGTATCATCTCCGGCCAGGCGGAAGTCTCGTCTGAATATATCCGCCGCGGCAAGATCAGCGATGAAGAATTCCAGCGCCTCGTCGGCGTCGCCCGCGAGTTGCAGTCGCTGCCCTTCTATATTGACGACACCGGCGGCCTGACCATCGCGCAAGTGTCGGCCCGCGCCCGGCGGCTGAAGCGCCAGCGGGGGCTGGGGCTCATCATCGTCGACTATTTGCAGCTGCTGGCGGGTTCCGCCAAGCGGGCGTCTGAAGGCCGCGTACAGGAGGTGACCGAAATCACCGTGGGCCTGAAGGCGCTGGCCAAGGAATTGAACGTGCCGATCATCGCGCTCTCGCAGCTGTCGCGCCAGGTTGAATCGCGCGAGGACAAGCGCCCGCAATTGTCGGACTTGCGCGAGTCAGGCTCGATCGAACAGGACGCCGACGTCGTGATGTTCGTCTACCGCGAGGAATATTATCTCGAACGCCTCAAGCCCGAGGAAGGTTCGCCCGAGTTCCTGACGTGGTTCGAGAAGGCGTCGCGCGCCCACGGCAAGGCCGAAGTCATCATCGGCAAACAGCGCCACGGCCCCACCGGCACGGTGGAGCTGCAATTCGATGGCCGGTTTACCAGGTTCAACAACCTGGCACGGGAAGATGCGCTGCCGGACCGGTTTGAGTAGTCGCCCAAGTTATTGCACCAATCATTTCCCGACACTTTCGAGCCATACTCAGGATTGAAACGCTCGAGCCACTCCGGAAATCGTCTCGTCAATTCGGTGTTGGCGGATTTGGATCAACAATCGAAGATCCACCGAGTAGAGTCGCAATGCGCACCTTGGTTTCTGCCGGTGATGACAAGCAGTTTGCAATTTTGGAAAGAAACCGAACCTGCGCTTCCATCTCTTCGAACGTCAACGATGGGCCAGTCGTGACGAAACCATTCTTGTCAAGCCACATCGGAATGCCAGGCCCAGGCAAGTGACCGTCTCTGATGTCCTCTGAGACATGCTTGATTCGATTTGCAATCAGCCTTGTTCTATCGTGATCTCCAGTAATTATTGCACCGAGCCATTTGGCCTGAAGGTCGTAAATCACCTGCAAATTGAGGAAAACTCCCTCCCATACGCCGACCGCAGCAAGATATCGTTTGATTCCAGGCGCGCCAACACGCCAGTTGTCGGCATAATCAAGGGTCTTGCTACGTGCCAACGAATACCCGCTGAAGACAAATTGAGTACGCATGATAATACTTTCTGCATAAGGACGGTTCTCTCCGGTGAACTCCCCGGTGAAGACGCTATTGAGAAAGTAATTTGTAAACCAATGCTCCGCCTCTACAAACTCAGCGTTCAAATCAGAGAGTTGGACTTCGGGCCTCACATCAATCGCCGGCGCAATGAACTTTTTCAACAGTTCGCTGTTCCATTGTCCCATCGAAACAACTCCTTCTTGGCTATTAGTGAAAGTCAGCATGATGCCAACTGTTCGGATATGTCAGCAACTGGATTTCGGAAGAGAATCACAGTTTTCACTTTGGGATTGACACATCATCCTACCGTTACTGAATCAAAAAGAGGATGCGGGTTCAGGATTGAGCAAACATGAAAGATGCTTGATCCCGCCACGGTCTCACCCTATGGCAAGCTCCCTTGAGCATGAGTGAGCCCGATGACTTCGACGCCGGAAGACCTTGCAGGAGCCGTGCTGACCATCGATCTGGTGGCGCTGAAGGACAATTGGCGCCTGCTCAGCAACCGTGCCGGGGCAGCCGAATGTGGCGCCGCAGTGAAAGGTAATGCCTATGGCTTGGGGATCGAACCGGTCGCCAAGGCGCTGTGGGAGGCGGGGTGCCGCTCGTATTTCGTGGCCCGCCCCAAGGAAGGCGAAGAGCTGCGCGGGCATCTACCTGATGCCACCATCTATGTGCTTGATGGGCTGTTTGCGGGACAAGCCGAATTCTACGCCAAGCTCAATCTCTGCCCGGCGTTGATCTCAATCGAGGAGGCGCGCGAATGGGCGGGGTTTGGTAGGGTCTATGGCCGCAAGCTGCCGTGTGCCATTCACGTTGACACCGGCATCAACCGGCTCGGCTTTTCGAAGGCGGAGTTCGATGCACTGCTTGATGATGCCTTCCTGATGGAGGGGCTGAATGTCAGCCTGCTGATGAGCCACCTCGCCTGCGCCGACGAGCCATCGCACCCCTTGAACGCCAGACAGCGTGACGCCTTCGCCGCCGTCCGTGGCCGTCTGCCCGGCATTCCGGCCAGCCTTGCCAATTCCAGCGGCATCTTTCTAGGCGATGGCTATACCCATGATCTTGTCCGCCCCGGCATCGCGCTTTATGGCGGCAACCCGACAACCGGTTCATCCAACCCGATGCGTGCCGTCGCCCATCTCGAAGGCACGGTGTTGCAGGTGCGCAATGTGCGGGTTGGAGAAACCGTGGGTTATGGCGCCACGTGGGAGGCGAGCCGCCCGACCCGCATTGCCGTGCTGGGAGCGGGCTACAAGGATGGCGTGCCGCGCGCCCTGTCATCACAGCAGATGGATGGCCCGGCGCACGTGTTCATCAACGGCAAGCGCTGCCCCGTCATTGGCCGCATCTCGATGGACATGATGGCCGCCGACATCACCGATCTCATGCCGCATTCGGTGGTGCGCGGCACGCGGGCCGAAATTCTGGGGAGCAACATCCTGATCGATGAGGCCGCAAGCTGGGCCGGCACGATTTCCTATGAGTTGCTCACCAGGCTCGGCAGCCGCTATGCAAGGCTCTACTCAGGCCTCGAATCGGAAGTCACAGCTTGAACATTCTCGCGCATATCGGACGGGCGGTGCTGGCGCTGCTGGAAGAGATCGGCCGCGTCGCGCTGTTCGTCAAGGATGGCTTACTGCAAGGCCTGACACCGAAAATCTTCCTGCGCCAGATCCTCGAGCAGATGCTGCGCATCGGCTATTTCTCGCTGCCTGTTGTCGGTCTCACCGCGTTTTTCACCGGTGGCGCTTTGGCGTTGCAAATTTATCAGGGCTCGTCCCCGGCCACCGCCGGGACACTGGTTCCCACCATCGTGGCGCTTGGCATCACGAGGGAACTGGGTCCGGTGCTGGCTGCCCTCATGGTGGCGGGCAGGGTTGGTGCCTCGATTGCCGCCGAACTCGGCACCATGCGGGTGACCGAGCAGATCGATGCGCTGGTCACACTTGCCACCAATCCGTTCAAGTATCTCGTCGGGCCCCGTATTCTCGCCGCGGTCGTGACGCTGCCGCTGCTGGTGGCGATCGGTGATACCATCGGCATCATGGGTGGCTATATCGTTGCCACCCGCACGCTCGATCTCAATGGCTATGCCTATATCAAGAGCACGGCGGATTTCCTCGATGTCGATGACGTGACTTCGGGGTTGATCAAGGCCGCCGTCTTTGGTTTCATCATTGCCGTGATGGGTTGCTATCACGGCTTCAACTCGAAGGGTGGCGCCCAAGGCGTGGGCCGCGCCACCACCAATGCGGTTGTCTCCTCCGCCATCCTGATCCTCGCGGCGAATTTCGCGCTGACTTCGCTGCTGTTCGGGGATTGAGCGCCATGGCCGAAGCACACATCGTTCTCGAAAATGTCCGTAAGGGCTTCGGCCCCAAGCAGGTGCTGAACGGCGTGACGCTGGCCGTTCCCAAGGGCCATTCACTCGTCGTGATCGGCGGCTCCGGCACCGGCAAATCGGTGATGCTGAAATGTATCTTGGGGATTCTCCAGCCTGATTCCGGCGCGATCCGGGTGGCGGGCGATAATGTGGTGGGCCTCAAGGGCAAGGACCGCGACCAGCTGCTGCAACGCTTCGGCATGCTGTTCCAGGGTGGTGCGCTGTTTGACTCGCTGTCGGTGTGGGAGAATGTCGCCTTCGGTCTGATCCAGGGCCGCCAGATGGCGCGTGGGCCCGCCCGCGATATCGCCATCGAGAAACTGGCCCAGGTGGGCTTAGGCCCGGAAGTGGCGAAGCTTTACCCCGCCGAGCTTTCAGGCGGCATGCAAAAACGCGTCGGATTGGCACGCGCCATTGCGGCGGACCCTGAGATCATCTTCTTCGATGAGCCGACGACGGGTCTTGATCCGATTATGGCCGATGTCATCAACAACCTCATCGTCGACTGCGTGAAACGCTTAGGGGCCACGACGATCTCCATCACCCACGACATGGCGAGCGCTCGCAAGATCGCCGACGACATCGCCATGATCCACAAGGGCCAGATCGTCTGGCAAGGTGCGGCAAAGTCGATCGACAGCAGTGGCAATGCCTTCGTCGAGCAATTCATCCACGGAAGAGCCGAAGGCCCGATCCAGATGGATGTGCTGAAGCCGTAAGGCCCCCTCACCCTGCCCTCTCCCCCTACGGGGGCGAGGGGGATATGATGCGTCGCCCCCTCTCCAACACGCATGTGGGGGAGAGGGTGGGGGTGAGGGGGTGGTAACAACATGGTCTCGAAAGACACCAGTGATCGCCGTCAGAGCCGCGCGCCTCTGACCGTCAATGCCAAGCGCATGCGGCGTGAGCCAACACCGGCCGAATTGAAATTCTGGTATCAGGCGCGCGACCGGCGGCTGGAAGGCTTCAAGTTCCGCCGACAGGTACCGGTCGGTCCTTTCATCGCCGATTTCATATGCGTTGAACGCCAGTTGATCATCGAAATCGATGGTGGCCAGCATGCTGAGTCGGAGAGGGATGTGAGGCGCGACGCCTACCTGACTTCGAATGGCTATCGAATCTTGCGCTTCTGGAACGCCGATGTCCTGACCAACATGGAAGGAGTCGTCGATACGGTGATTGCAGCGCTTGCGGTCCCTCCCCCTCACCCTGCCCTCTCCCCCGATGGGGGAGAGGGGGAGTAGAAACAACAACCTTGGCGCGAAGTAGCGTGCTGGCCCTCGCCAGCAAACAGGCATAGATTTGTGGCGCTGCCGCATGCAGGTGATTCGCGGTTCAGTAGAGACTGGTAGCCTTCGCCTCGGAACTGGCAGCAGAAAGGATACCTGTGATGAGCGTACACCATGAGTCCACCGGTATAGACCGCGATGCCCGCATTCGCGCCATCGCCTATTCGATCTGGGAAGAGGAAGGACAACCGGACGGCAAGTCGGAGGAGCACTGGCTAAGGGCCTGTGAACTTGTTGATATGGCCGAGAGTCAAGCAGCGGCCATTCTCGACCCGGCATGGTTGCAACGGGCCGAGGCTCAACAAGCCGAAGCGCCCGCCGCCAAGGAACCTGTGCCTGAAGCTGCCCCGGCCCCGCTGTCTGAAGCCATCCGCAGGCTCAAGACCTCGCAAGCCGCCTGACAGCAACCCCTACGTACAAAAAGAAAGGCCGCCTCGGATGGGCGGCCTTTCCGTGAGATGCATCGGAAGCATCCCGAAGACGTGAACGTCAGGCCTTCGCTCCCGCGAGGGCGACGATCCGTTCAGAGACAGCTCCAGATACAGTGAACTCACTCGACATCGGATCACCTCCTTTTCAATGTTGACGATGACATGAAAGTGGCCCCTTGCCGGAGTTTCGTCAAGCGGGCATTTTCAGGCGCGATAAAGCCCAAGGTTTGACCCAAGGATCGACGATGACAGCTGCCGACTTTCTGATCACCAACGCCCGCGTCCTCACCATGGACCCTGCCCGCCCGCGCGCTTCAGCCGTGGCGATCAAGGGCAACCGCATCCTCCGCGTTGGCAGTGCCGATGATGTTGCGGGCTTCAAGGCCAAGCACACCCGCATCATCGACGCCCAGCAGAAGACGGTGATGCCCGGGATCATTGAAGGCCACGTCCACTTGTTCGGCGGCAGCGTTGAACTCGATACGCTTTTATTGTCTGGTCTCAATGGCTTCGAAGCGATTGCGGAATCGGTTTATCGATACCGCCGCAAGCGCCCCGGCGATACCGTGCTGCTGGCCACCGG
>JANLTS010000030.1:0-1556 GCA_031363045.1 Hyphomicrobiales bacterium | reverse complement strand
GCGAGGTCAGCCTTGCAGCGATCAACCAGCGCCAGCCATTGCGGCGAGCCGATTTTGTCGAGCGGGTAGCGTTCAAGATCGAGGATATCATGCATGGTTCAGTCCCTCCGCAGTGTCACACAGCCACTCCCACAGATTCAGTGCAAAGGTGCGCAGCGCGTAGATGTGGAAGCTGTTCTCGGCAATACAATGAATGGTCACGGGCGTGTGGTGAATTCCTGTCATCACGAAATGGCCCGGCTTGAATTCCTTCACGCTGAAATCGATAAGTGCGCAACTGGCCAACACATCGCGGGCGCGTGGACCTTCGAGCAATATCCTTGTGCGGCCTGATGACAGCGGCGTGACATAGATGCCTTCACTTGCGGACAGGTTTTCGCCCAGCACCCAGAATTGTTTTGCGCCGACGCGGAGGATGCTTCGGGTTTCTTGCTCAACGACTGAACCCACTTTTGCAGGCAGTTTTCCAAGAGTCTTTTTCAGGACTTTGTCTTCTCCCGCCACTTGCGTGAGCGTGAAGTCACCTGCTTCTGACAGCGCAACACCATCGCGCTCAAATCGAACGTCAATGCCAAGCGGGGAGCGGGCGTCAAGCATGTAGACGGCTCCCGTCCTTGTCGATGAAATGCGGCGAGACGATTTTCAATCGCGCCTGCTCATTCTTCAGCGGGAAGGCGGCGACAACCTCTTCACCTTCATGTTTCAAGCCACCCTTGTACAACCCTAATGCAATGAATTTGTTGAGTTCGACACTCCATGTCACTGAGGTGATGTAACCACGGCCATGGCCTTTGATTTCGTCGGCTGCGGCAAAGAGGATTGCTCCCCCGCGCAATTTCTTGTCAGGCTCCATCAACTCAAGCCCCACGAGTGACCAGCGTTCCGGCGTTTGCAGATTTTCGCGGAAGCGCATTTCCTTGCCGATGTAAGGTTTTTCTTTTGCCGCCATTTTAGCCAGACCCAGATCGTCCAACGAATTGCGGTGATCGAGTTCGAGTCCGGCGACGTGGCCTTTTTCAATGCGCAATGACGCCAGTGCTTCCAATCCATAGGGCTTGATGTCCAACGGTGCGGCAACCCGCATGATGTGTTCCCACAGAGTAATGGAATAATTCGCCGGACAATGGACTTCGTAGGCCAATTCGCCGGAGAAGGAGAGGCGCATGAGGCGCACGGTGGTTCCACCAAAGGCAATGTCTTTGACCCCCATATAGGGCAGCCCTTCGTTCGACACATCCGCGTCGGGGAAGGCCAATTGCAGGGCCTCGCGCGACTTTGGACCAGACACGGCCATACCGCCCCATTCGTCAGTGAGGGAGGTGACATACACATCGAGTTCGGTCCAATGGCATTGCAGCAGATATTCGAGCCAGGACATGACCTCGCCTGCCTGGGCTGTAGTTGTCGTCATATAATATTGCGTGTCGGAGATGCGGGAGCTTGTGCCGTCGTCCAGCACAACGCCATCGTCATTCAACATCACACCATAACGCGCCTTGCCAACGGGCAATTTTGCGAAGCCATTGACGTAGACGCGATTGAGGAATTCGGCGGCG
>JANLTS010000023.1:0-2170 GCA_031363045.1 Hyphomicrobiales bacterium | reverse complement strand
GGCGCCTCGATCCGGTGAATCGAAGGATTGACGGCATATGTCATGTTGAGGCACCAAGGTATGAGAAGCGGTTGCGGTGAAAATGCCGGGCCATTGCAAGAGGTGCAAGCATGAAAGTGATCAGATTCAGCGAAACCGGTGGCCCGGGCGTGATGAAACTCGTCGATATCGAACTGGGAAAGCCAGCGCGGGGCGAAGTGCAGGTACGGCAGACGGCGATCGGCCTCAATTATATCGACACCTACCACCGCTCCGGGCTCTATCCCGTGCCGATGCCAAGCGGTATCGGGCTGGAAGCTGCAGGCGTGGTGGAGGAGTTGGGCGAGGGCGTCAGCAATCTGAAAATTGGTGACCGCATCGCCTATGGTACCGGCCCCATTGGCGCCTATGCCGGGATGCGAAACCTCGCCGCTGGGCGGTTGACGAAGATCCCCGCCGCCATCAGCGACGAAACCGCCGCCGGCATGATGCTGAAAGGCATGACGGTGCGCCATCTCTTGCGCGCCACGTACAAGGTGCAAGCCGGAGAAACCATCCTGTTACATGCCGCGGCGGGTGGCGTGGGACAAATCTTGAGCCAATGGGCCAAGGCGCTCGGCGTCACAGTGATCGGCACGGTGGGTTCTGAGGCAAAGGTGGCTGCGGCAAAAGCCCAGGGCTGCGATCACGTCATCAACTCAACAACCGAGAATGTCGTCGCTAGGGTGAAAGAGATCACCGGCGGCAAGGGTGTTCCGGTCGTCTATGATGGCGTTGGCCAAGCAACGCTGATGACCTCGCTCGATTGCCTGAGGCCGCGTGGATTGCTGGTGAGTTTCGGCAATGCGTCAGGTCCTGTGAAGGCCTTCGATCTCGGACTGCTGTCGGCGCGTGGTTCACTCTATGTGACGCGGCCGACGCTGATGACCTACACCGCATCGGACGAGGACTTGAAAGAGACCGCGGAAGACCTGATGGCGATGGTGGCCAGCGGAAGCGTGAAGATTCCGGTCAACCAGCGCTATCCCCTGGCCGACGCCGTGAAGGCGCATGAGGATCTCGAGGCCCGCAAGACCACGGGAACAACTGTCCTGCTGCCGTGAGTGCGGCTCTCAGCCGCCCGAGCAGGAGGTGATCGACTGCCAGTTACCAGGGCATTGCATGTTGGCGCAAAGAAAGCCCGCCAACGTGCGGCTGGGGACAGCATGTGCGAGATTGAGGGGTTGGCCAGCACCATCATAGAGCGTGCTGACCACCATGCCGACCAGATTGCCATTCTCGTTGAACAGCGGACCGCCTGATTCGCCCTTCTGGGTGCTGAGGCGCAACACCATGGCATCGGGATAGCCGAACGTGCCATTCGTGCCGGGGTAGCGGACCTGCTGGCCGAAATGCATCTTCTCGAATTCGCCGATGCGCGCCGTATCGCCCTGCGCATGCGGCCGGCCAAGCGAATAGACCAGCTTGCCCTTGCTCAGGCACTGATTGTCGGCAGGCGTCACCGGTTTCCCGGAAAAACCGCGCAACCTGACCAGTGCCATGTCATTCTCAGGCAACATGGCCACCACGTTGCCGCTATAGACCCGGCCATTGGCGGCGCGGGCCGAAACCGAATTGCCCTTGCGCTTGGCGACATGGGCAGCAGTCAGAACGAAGCCATTGCCATCGACAACGAACCCGCTGCCCGAGGTGACGGCGGTAGCGCGATCGCCTTCCTTGACAGTCGATGATCCCTGATTGTCCTTTTGTGAAACGACCAGCGTGACATAACTGGGGCCTGATCGTCTGATCAGCGCCGAAATCTGCTCTGTTCCAGCTATTGCCTCGCCTGGCGGCAAAGAAGTCTGTTGCACTTGGATGTCACGGCTCTCGGAATCCAAGCTTTGCGTGGTGTCACAACCGGCAACTGCCAGTCCCAAGAGGCTGGCTACAAGGATTCGGTCAAGGAGGGGCATGAAACACTCGCTATCGTGGAAATCTATGACGGCAAATCGCGGCAGCAGCAAGGCCCCCTCGTATGCAATATCCAAAACACACGGTGATGTGAGAGGAGGCTCTATCCCACAAAAAGAAACGGCCCGCCGAAGCGGGCCGTTCCCTTTGTAATCTGCTTCGAATTAGAAGCGGAACACGGTGACGAGATCGACGTAGATTTCGTCATCAGCGCCGTTGTTTTCGTCCATGATGTACT
>JANLTS010000695.1:0-5496 GCA_031363045.1 Hyphomicrobiales bacterium | reverse complement strand
TTATGCAATTCCTCGCCAATCCGACGCGCTTTCTGAAACTCGCCAATGCCGTGCTGCCCACTGTCTGGGGGCTAACCATTGCGCTGTTCGTTATCGGCCTCTATGGCGCGCTGTTCACGTCTCCTCCCGACTATCAGCAGGGCGAGACGGTGCGCATCATGTTCGTGCATGTGCCGGCGGCCTGGATGGGCTTGCTTGTCTATTCGGTGATGGCCTTGGCCAGTGCCATCGCGCTCATCTTCCGCCATCCGCTGGCCGATGCCGCCGCCAAGACAGCCGCCCCCATTGGTGCTGTCTTCTGCTTTCTGGCGCTCGCCACCGGTTCGCTGTGGGGCAAGCCCATGTGGGGTGCGTGGTGGGTGTGGGACGCGCGGTTGACTTCGATGTTCGTGCTGATGCTGCTCTATCTCGGCTACATGGCCATTTGGGCGGCCATCGACGAGCCGCACCGCGCCGCGATGATCGCCCGCATCGTGGCACTTGTCGGCTTCGTCAATGTGCCGATCGTCAAGTTCTCGGTGGACTGGTGGAACTCCCTGCATCAGCCGGCGAGTGTGTTCCGCGCTGGCGGTCCGACCATCGACAAGTCGATGTTGTGGCCACTCCTCGTCATGGGGCTGGCCTATACGTTCCTGTTTCTTGGCCTGCATCTGGTGTCGATCCGCGCCGAGATTGCCGCAAGAAAGATTCGCCAGATTCACATTGCCGAGATCGGAGACCGCTGATGGACATGTCTGCTCCACACATGGGATTTGTGATCGCTTCCTACGCACTCTCCGCCATTTTCATCTGTGGACTGACGGTCTATATTCTACTGAAGGATCGCAAGCTGCGCGCCGAGGCCTCGCGGCTTGAGCAGCAGCGCCACAAGGTGGACGCATGAGCGAGACCGGACAGGCTCCGCAACGCTCGCGGCTGTGGCTGGCGGCCATCCCCGTCGTGGTCTTTGCACTTCTGGCGCTGATGTTCTGGAAGGGTCTTTCTGGCAATCCGTCCGAACTTCCCTCAGCATTGATCGGCAAGCCCGTGCCCGACTTCAGCCTTCCCGCCATCGAAGGCCTCGGGATTCCGGGCTTTGACAGTGCTGGCCTGAAACAGGGGCAGGTGACGCTGGTCAATATCTGGGCCTCGTGGTGCGGGCCGTGCCGCATCGAACACCCGATTTTAATGGAGCTGTCGAAGCGCAGCGATATCCGCCTTCATGGCCTCAACTACAAGGACGATCCGGCCAATGCGCTGCGCTTCCTCGAGACGCTGGGCCAGCCCTATGCGGCGGCGGGTGCCGACATCGCCGGACGCGCCGGTGTCGATTGGGGTGTCTATGGCGTGCCTGAAACCTTCGTCATCGATGGTCAGGGCATCATCCGTTTCAAGTTTGTTGGCCCCTTGTCGCCGGAGGCCATCAGCGCCGTGCTGAATCCTGAGATTGAAAAAGCCAGAACACCGCTGGCGGTATCCGGCACATGAGCATCGTCCTCAACCGCCGCGCCGACCTGACACTCGAGGCTTTGAAACGCGTGGCCTGGGGTGGCGAGGCGGTGCAACTGGGTGCGGATGCGCGCGCCATTATCGCCAGGGCCCGTGAAGACTTTCTCAAGCTCATCGCCCGCGAGGACATCACAATCTATGGCGTCAACACCGGCTATGGCCATCACGCCAGGACGCGGTTGACAGCCGAGGGGCGCAAGGAACAAGCGCGGGCACCGACCCATCACCGCGCCGCGTCGTGGGGCGACCCACTGCCCGAACGCGTGACCAGGGCCATGGTCTTTGCCAGACTTGCCAACATCATCGAGGGTCATGCCGCGTTGTCGCCTCCTGTGGCGGAAGCGGTAGTTGCGATGCTGGACGGCGGGCCACTTCCCATTGTGCCGGCCCGCGGGCAAGGCGGTGCGGGCGAAATCCTGTCGCTGTCCCATCTGTTCCTCGATCTGACAACGCGTGTCGAGCTGGCCGAGAAGGACATGCTGTCGCTCATCAACGGTTCGCCCGCAGCCACGGCTTTGGTGGCTGACGCGGCACTCGCGGCAACAGCCAGGATCGACACCGTTGCCGATGTCTTTGCGCTCGCCGCCGAAGCCTTCAACGCGCCACTCGGGCATTTTGCCGAGGAACTGGAGATCTTGTGGAACAACCCGCATGATGCCTGGGGCTTGCATGCGTTGCGAACCCGCATTGCTGGTGGCCATGGCGGCGCGCGCCGTCCCTATCAGGCGCCGGTCAGCATCCGCATCATGCCGCGGATGCTGGGCGAGGCGCATCGCGCCACCGAAGCCGCCGCGACGGTGGCGGGGCAATCGCTCCCCGCCGTCAGCGACAACCCGGTGGTGTTCATCGACGGCGAACAGATTGGACCCGATGCCGTCGTCTCGACCGGCGGCTATCACAATGCCCAGGCGCCAGCGGTGATGGATGCGCTGACCGCATCTTATGCCAATCTGGCGCTCATTGCGTCCCGCGTTGCAGCCAAGCTGCAGGACGCGAATGTCTCGCTGCTTCCACCCTTCCTCGGCTATCCCGACGGCCGCACCTATCTCGGCTGCGTGCCGATGGCCATGGTGGGGTATGATGAAGAACTCCGTGTGCTGGCCCAGCCAACCTTGCTGCCGGGCTCTGAATCGGGAGGCTACGGCCAGGACGATGTGGCGTCTCCGGTATTTGCCGCCTGGAGCAAGCAGGAGCGCGCTGGCGTTTTGCTGGAGCAGACCCTGGCGAGCCTCTCGGTGATTGCCATGCGGGCGTTGAATGTTACAGCGCGGCCAGTACCATCGCCGCTTGCCCAATTGGCGGCGGATACATCACGTGCCTTTGCCGATGATGAGGGGACGGAGGCTCTGGGTCCGCAATTGGCGGCGCTGGCCTCGACGCTCCGTGAACGGATTTATTCCTGATCTTTCCGCCCCGGGGGTAGTGGGACGGCGATGATCTTCAGGCCCGCTTGCGCGACTTGATCTTGCGCACCGGCTTGGCCGGTTCCTTTTCTTCGATCTTGTCCATCTCGGCTGCGAGAACGGCCAGATTGTCGATGAAAGCCTTGCGCTCGGAGGCCGAAAGCAGGCTCATCAGGTGACGGTCGACTTCATCGGCACCGGGTTGCGCCATCTTCAGCATCTTCTTGCCGACGGCGGTGATGCGGATGGCATTGGTGCGGCCATCGTCCTTGGTGCGCTTGCGCTGCAGGTAGCCTTGCGCCAGCAGGCGGGCCACGAGGTCGGCAAGTGTCGACCGGTCGATGCCGGTAACCTTCACCAGTTCGGTCTGGCTCTTGCCGTCGTTGTTGTCGACGGCCAGCAGCACCGTGAACTGGCGCTGGGTGAGACCGGATTTGCCGACCTCGCCCATGTAGATGAGATTGGCGTATTGCGCCGCACGTTTCAGCAAATGGGATGGTGAACGCGAGAACTGTTTCACATCCTTGGTTGTTGTCATTAGCCCCTATCTCCTGCTCGTCGAAAGATCTGCACGTGGTTCCGTGGATCAGTCGATGCGACCGTCTGTTATCCGCCCTCGGTCTTTATCTTTGCCTTGCCGCGCCCTGGGAGCCCTCAACGAAGCCGCGCACAACTAGCGGCTCAGCCATGACGCTGCAAGTAAAAAGAAGACCGCTAATTTCTGGAGACTGTACCCCCTGGAAAAAAAGGAGTTAAGATGATCCGCGCACGGAATGCAACACTTGACAAACGATGAACAGCCCCTCCCACGCGATAGATTTCAGCCGCCACGTGCCCGAAGGCGACACGCATGAGCGTGACGTCTGTACCAGATGCGGGTTCATTCATTACGTGAACCCCAAGATCGTGACCGGTTCGATTGTCCGGCATCAGGAACGCATCCTGCTGTGCCGCCGCGCCATCGAACCGCGCATCGGCTTCTGGACCTTGCCCGCTGGCTTCATGGAAGTGGGCGAGACCGCCGAGCAAGCAGCAATGCGCGAGGCACGCGAGGAAGCCAATGCGGCGATCGCCATCGACCGCTTGCTGGCCGTCTACACCATTCCGCGCATCGCCCAGGTGCAGATCATGTATCTCGCACATCTGCTTGATGCGAATATATCGGCTGGACCTGAAAGCCTTGAGGTGATGCTCGCAAGCTGGGACGAGGTCCCGTGGGATGACTTAGCCTTTCCATCGGTGCGTTGGGCGCTTGATCAGTTTCGCAGCATCGAGGACATCGCGGACTTTGCACCCTTCACCAATCCACCGGGCGAATTCGGCAATCCGAAAACTTAAGGCTGCTTTGCCTCGTCCTCGATCATGTGCTTGGTCATGTAAGGCGCGTTCGCAACTGCAAACACCAGCGTGAGCGGCAGCAGGCCGAAGACCTTGAAGTTCACCCATTGATCGGTGGAGAAATTCCGCCAGACGATTTCATTGAGGCCGGCCATGGCGAAAAAGAAGAAGCCCCAGCGCAGCGAAAGCGTGCGCCAGGCCTCATCGGTGAGCTTCATTGCCTCGCCCATGACGAGCTTGAGGTAGCTCTTGCCAAAGGCCACGCCACCCAGCAGCACCGCCCCGAACAGCGCGTTGATGAGGGTCACCTTCACCTTGATGAACAGATCGCTTTGCAGATAGAGCGTCAATGCGCCGAACAGCGCCACGAAGACCGCCGAGACCAGTGGCACCATGGCGATCTTGCGGGTGAGCGCCCATGACACCGCCAGTGAGATAATGGTCGCCACCATGAAGATGCCGGTGCCGAAGAAAATTCCGCCGAACCAGTTTCCGGCGAAGAACGTCACCAATGGCCCCATTTCGATCAACAGTTTCAAACCTTGACTCACGTATCCTCCAATCCGGCAATTGCCCGGGCGAAGCCCTCGGCCTCGAAGGGCTGAAGATCATCGATCTGTTCGCCGACGCCAATGGCATGCACTGGTATCTTGAATTTCTCGGCAATGGCAACGAGAATGCCGCCGCGCGCCGTACCGTCGAGCTTCGTCATGATGAGGCCGGTGACACCGGCCACCTTGGTGAAAATGTCAGCCTGCGCCATGGCGTTCTGGCCCGTCGTCGCATCGAGCACCAACAGCACGGCATGAGGTGCTGCCTCATCCTGCTTCTTGATGACCCGCACCACCTTGTCGAGCTCGTCCATCAGATACTGTTTGTTCTGCAAGCGGCCAGCTGTATCAATGAACAGGATGTCGGTGGCGTCACTGCCGGCTTCCTTAATCGCGTCCCAGGCAAGCCCCGAGGCATCAGACCCGGTCGGCCGCGAAATTACTTTCGCCCCAATGCGGCCACCCCACACGATGAGCTGTTCGGTGGCGGCGGCCCGGAACGTGTCGCAAGCCGCGAACATCACCTTGTAGCCTTCGCGCCGCGCAATGGCCCCAAGCTTGCCGATCGTCGTCGTCTTGCCCGCACCATTGACGCCGACGACGAGGATGATGAAGGGCTTCTCGGCGCCGAAGTTGAACGGCACTTCGACGGGCTTCAGCACCTTGGAGATTTCAGAGGCAAGGATGCGCTTCACTTCCTCGGGATCGATTTCCTT
>JANLTS010000678.1:0-2235 GCA_031363045.1 Hyphomicrobiales bacterium | reverse complement strand
GCCAGCGAGTAGCCATATTCAAAACCAAGGACAGCCTCTTCCGACAGCATCGAGTTGATGGCATCGATCTTGATTGCCTGGTCCTTCACCAGATGATTGAGCGGCGTGTAGCGCTTCTCCGTCTCCTGATCGACCAACACCGCATGGCGCTGCGAAAAGGTGCCGCGTTGAACATCTTGCCCTGAAAGCCTGACCGGAAATCCATCAAGCAGCAGCGTGCCGAAGGCCAGATGCTCGGCCAACGCCCAGTCGAGGCCTTGCCCCTCCTCGATCATCTTGCGCCTGGCATCAAGCACCCGCTGCATGGTGCGGTGAACCTTGAAGGTCTTCGGCACCTTGGTGAGCTTGAGGCCCATGTCTTTCAGCGCCGCAATCGCGAACCCGGTGTCGCCCTTGCGCGGGTCCTCGTGGTCCTTGGCGGATTTGAAACCTGCCCAGCGCCCGTCCAGCCAATCGGCCTTGTTGGCCTTGTAGCCTTCGGCCACCGAGAAATCATCGTCCAGCGTCTTGCGATACTCCGCCTTCATGGCGTCGAATTCCTCCGCCGAGATGACCCCTTCATCGATCAGCCGCTTGCCATAGAGGGTCACGGTGGTGGCTTGCGAGGCAATGCGCTTGTACATCAAGGGCTGCGTGAAGGCCGGCTCGTCGGTCTCGTTATGGCCGAAGCGGCGGTAGCAAAACATATCGACGACCACCGGCTTCTTGAATTTCTGCCGGAACTCGATGGCGATCTTCGCGGCATAAACCACAGCTTCCGGGTCATCGCCATTGCAGTGGAAGATCGGCGCCTCGATCATCTTCGCGACGTCAGAAGGGTAGGGTGACGAGCGCGACCAGTGCGGAGACGTTGTAAAACCAATCTGGTTGTTGACGATGAAATGAATCGAGCCGCCG
Source organism: Hyphomicrobiales bacterium (assembly GCA_031363045.1). Taxonomy (GTDB): domain Bacteria; phylum Pseudomonadota; class Alphaproteobacteria; order Rhizobiales; family Aestuariivirgaceae; genus Aestuariivirga. Next base: position 1,338 of record JANLTS010000678.1, on the reverse strand, counting down.
GAGCGGTGTCCGCGAAGCCCCGAGAGCCCGAAGCACTCGGCCACAACGCCTTGTCCCGCGAAAGCCGCATCGCCATGGATCAGCAGCGGCAGCACGCTCGTGCGCTCCTTGTCCTTGCGCTGGTCCTGCTTGGCCCTGGCCTTGCCCAGCACCACCGGATCGACGATCTCGAGATGCGACGGATTGGCGGTCAAGGAAAGATGCACGGTATTGCCGTCGAATGAGCGATCCGACGACGAGCCCAGGTGATACTTGACGTCGCCCGAACCCTCGACTTCGTCGGGCGTCGAAGAACCGCCCTTGAACTCGTGGAAAATCGCCGAGAAGGATTTCGTCATCACATTGGCCAGCACATTGAGGCGGCCGCGATGCGCCATGCCGAGGACGATTTCCTTTAGTCCTAAGCTGCCGCCACGCTTGATAATCTGCTCGAGCGCCGGAATCATGCTCTCCGCACCATCAAGGCCGAAGCGCTTGGTGCCGGTATATTTCACATTGAGAAACTGTTCGAAGCCTTCCCCGGCAATCAGCTTGTTGAGGATCGCCTTCTTGCCATTGGGCGTGAAGCTGATGGATTTATCCGCACCCTCGATGCGCTCCTGGATCCAGCCCTTCTGCTCGGGGTCGGAAATATGCATGAACTCGACGCCCAGCGTACCGCAATACGTGCGTTTCAAAATATCGACGATCTGCCGCACCGTCGCGTGTTCAAGCCCCAGCACCTTGTCGAGAAAAATCGGCCGGTCCATGTCGGCTTCGCTGAAACCATAGGAGGCGGGATCGAGTTCGGGATGGTTGACCTGTTCCTTGATCTTTAAGGGATCGAGATCGGCCGCCAGATGCCCGCGCATCCTATAGGCTCGGATCATCATCAGTGCACGGACGGAATCGACCGTCGCCTTGCGCACATCCTCAGCCGAAAGCCCCGGCGGCTTGTCACTTGGCTTCGGCGCAGCCCCGCCCTTGGCCACCGGTGGCGCCACCAATGGCCACTGGCCATCAAGTGCTGAAACCAGATCGCCCGATTCCGCCCGCGGCCAATCCTTGCGCTGCCACGATGGCCCGCTCACCTGCTTCTTGGCCTGCTCGGCATTGTCCTCGAGCCCGGCAAAAAATTGCCGCCAGTGCTGGTCCACGGCGGCGGGGTTTTCAAGATACTTGGCATAGAGCTGCTCGATGAATTGCGCATTCCCGCCATACAGGAACGAGGTCTGCTCAAACGCCGTCGTCAGGTCCGTCTTGTTCATCTGCTTGTCTCCATTCTCGTCCTCTCCCGTTCACGGGAGAGGAAAGGGGCCCGTTCCGCGTCAGCGGAAAGGGATAGGTGAGGGAGCATCG
>JANLTS010000637.1:0-2758 GCA_031363045.1 Hyphomicrobiales bacterium | reverse complement strand
GACGGCTTCAGCGAGCGTTCCTACCCGGTCGATGAGGCCGGCCTTGGTGATGATGTCAGCCTGGCGCGTATCGTTTGGATCGAACTTCCAGAACCCGCCGAGATGCGGCACCGACGGAAAAATGCGCCCGAGCCGCCGCATCAGGAACTTGAGATATGCATAGCGGTTTTCGATATCGAACAACGAGATGCACACCATCTTGACGCCGGCCACCGCATCGCCCTGCATCTGCGCGCTCGATATGTCCGACATGCGCATCAACCGTGGCTTGAACCCTTGCAGCGTCAGCAAATGCGCCAGCATCATCGCGCCCAGTTCATCGAGCGCCGATTGACCCGCCACGCAGATCACGGCCCCTTCCTGCTTCCAGCTTTCGGGCAGGGGTGCGCTATCCTCTGTGCCGTCTGTGGCAGTAGCGGGTTCGGTCAGCATTTCGATCATCGCCGTCGCGGTATCGCGGATGTCGGCGAGGCGCGACTGTTCAAGTTTCTGGCGGTCGGCATCGACCTGGGCATGGCGCAGGCCTTCCATCACTACATCGTCGAAATAGGCGGTGAGCGATTTATCCTTGAGAATGACCTCCGCGTGTTCGGCGGCCTCGAGCGGGTCGCCCGCCAGCATCCGCTGATAGAAACTTTCGGCGGGTGTCAGCGGCGGACTGTCGCCCAACAGCACGTGAAGGAACGACAGGCCCTCGACATGCCGCCCCAGCACCACCAGCACGGCCGTCAACGGCACGGCCAGCAACAGCCCGATGGCGCCCCACAGCAAGGTCCAGAAGGCGGCCGCCAGCAGGATGGCCAGCGCCGACAGGCCAGTCGAAGATGACTGTGCCAGCGGTTCGACCACCAGGTTCATGACGCCTTCCGCCGCGAGATAGAGTGCGGCGACGGTCGCCAGCATGATCCAACCCGGATCGACCGCGGCGGCGAGAAGCATGGGGATCGCTGCAGCGATGAACACGCCGATCACCGGCATGAAGCGCAGCAACATGGCGACGATGCCCCAGAGGATGGCGTTGGGGATGCCGATCGCCCAGAGGCCAGCGCCAATCACCACGCCGAAGCCGGCATTCATAATGACCAGCGTGAGAAAGTAGGAGCTCAGCCGGGTTCCAGCATCTTCCAATGCCGTTGTCGTCTTTTCAAGATCATGCGAGCCCATCAATCGGATGGCGCGATCTCGAACATCAGTCTGCTTCAGCAACATGAAAACCACGAAGACGATGATGATGCCAATCGTGGTGAGTGGCGACAGGGCCACTGAAATGATCGACTCGATTTGTTCAAGCGATGTCGGCGGCGGCGGATAGACTTCAACCGGCACGCGCTGGACCGTGGTGTTATTCTGGTCGAGCTGTGCCGGCCCACGTCCCGCTGTGGCGGGCGCTTCGTTGCCGCCCTTGTTCAATTCGGTTTGGAGATCGCGCAGCGTGTTGCTGGCCTGGTCGATGGCGCCGCCTTCGCTGCCTGCATACTCGTTGAGAGCCCTGACCTTGGCTTTGAGTGATGTCTGGAGGCGCGGAAGCTCAGTGGTGAGCTGCGTGATTTGCGATGTGATGACCGCCCCAATAGCGAAAATCGCGACGAAGGTGATTGCCACGGTGACGGCGATGGCCAGTCCCTTCGGCAATCCGGATCGGCGGATGAAGCGCACCACGGGCGATAGCGAAAAGGCCAGCAGGACCGCAATGGCCAAGGGCACGAAAAGCTCCTGCCCGAGATAGAGCATGGCGATTGCAATGCTGCCGATCACCGCCTTGTAGAACACTTCCTGAAGGGCCGAAGGCTCCCGCGCTTGCAGCACAAATGTCTTGGGATCGGCTGGCGGCATCTTCATCCTCTAGCCTCAACGCCTCCGACCACCAAAGGTTCCCAGCAGATAACCCGCCACCAGCATGACGGCGACGCCAGTCAGTCCCGTCGATCCGATCAGCCCCGAGACCTCGGCGCGCACATCATCTGACAACGGTTTCGCGGCCAGCGGTACAGCGGGCGGGCGCGGTTTCAATGACGTAAGGATAGTGAATCCGGCGAGGCCCACGAACAGATAGATGGCCGCAACGATGAGGCAAGCGGCAATGGCGCCCTGCGATTGAGCCAGCCACAACAATCCAGCCGCCGTCAGGAAGCCAAGGGTGACGAGGAGGCAAACCAGCAGCAGAACCTGAGCTGCAAGGCCCATCGCCATGGCGCGCATCCTGTTGCCAATGCGCTGCCGCAGCAGGGCCAAGCCAATTGCCGCAAAGCTGTTGAACATGATCAGCGCCGCGTGATCAGGCCAAGGACGAAGCCGATGCCCAGCGCCGCCAGCATCGCCGTTAACGGCTTGCGGCGCACCTGCCCCTCAAGGTCATGGGCCGCGTCCTCGACCAGCTTGGTGGCGTCTTTGAGCGCATCCTGTCCGGCTTCGCTCACCTTGTGGGCAGCGGTTCCGGCGGTGCTGCGGAGATGTTCCGCCGAACTCCGCACACCGTCAGTCGCCATCTGCGCCACGGTCTGGGTCAGGGTGGCGATATCCTTGCGCAGCTGCTCGACCTGGGCTGCGACGTCATCGGGCACGGCTGAACTCATTGTAACCTCCACGGTCAAAAACTCTTTGCCCGCGCATCCTACACCAGATTGCGCCGGGAATGGGATGGAACATGTGCCAGAAATGCCAGCGCGTGCCTGACGTGCGCAAAGCGATGAGGCAAGCAGCAGATTGTCCTCTCCCGCTTGCGGGAGAGGAAGGGGACCCAAGCAAAGCTTGGGGGAGG
>JANLTS010000611.1:0-8042 GCA_031363045.1 Hyphomicrobiales bacterium | reverse complement strand
CTATGCCGAGGCCAAGGGCAACGGCTTCGACACCAAGATTTTGCGCAAGGTGATTTCCTTACGCAAAAAGGAAGTGGCCGAGCGCGAGGAAGAACAATCGATGCTCGACGTTTACATGGCGGCACTCGGCATGATCCCGGCTGAGGCGGACGAGGCGGCTTAGTGGGGGGATTAGCTTAGATGCTTACTCCATAGCCTTTCGTGAACATCTCCGTTGCCTCCGGACCAACGTAATAGAAGTTGCGTCTCGATGAGCAAAATTCTTTGTCATCGCAAACACCTTCTGCGCAGTACGAATGAATGCTTCGTTCTTTTCTATCTTGTATCCAGCGGTATCGATGTCACTTGGAATGTAGTAAAAGCGGCCGGGCCGAATTCCTGTGCTGCGCGTAATGCAGCGGTCGAACTCAATGACCGGGCTCTTGAATTGATCAATGAAGAACTTCCTTTCGCCCAACACATTTATCTCACGATAGACGATTGAGTCAGCGTCGTTCCGGAGAAAAATGTGTGGGTCATGCTCACCGCTCTTCCACGCCGAGTAATCAAGTGGAGAAGAAACTCTGGGCGGTAGAGAGATGAAGGGCGGCAATATGGCCGCGATGTCCAGTTTCTTGACCAACAAGTTCAGCAACGCTTCCTGGTCGCCATTTGAGAGGCAGAAATTGACTTGCCGGCCCATCATGACTTGGATTGCATTCTTGTGATCTTGAGTTTCGTAATTTCACCTAACGGTATTGTAACTACGATCAAAGCTTATAGCAATCCCGCACCACTTAGTCTGGACCCAGAGAGAGTCTAACGCAACACCAGACCGCTTGACTTGCCGCTGCCGCACATCCGCAATGCGGCGGTGGCGATGGCGTCGCTGATGTCTTGACGGCGCTCCAATGTCGCCATGGCGAGTTCCTCATCGCGGTTGACGATGACACCGGCTTCGATGAGCACGGCGGGCATTTGGGTTTCCTTCAGTACACGGAGGTTCTTGTACTCGAAGATGCCGCGTTGCGGATCGAGCAGTTCTTTGCGCTCGCCGTCGATGTTGGCGGCGTGGTGGGTCGAGAAGTGGAGGCCTGCGGCCATGAACTGATCGGCGAGCAGGGTGGCGAAGATGCTGCTGTCCTCGAACTTCGCGTTGGCGCGCGAGATGAAGAGCGAATAGCCGGAAAACTGGCTGGCATGTTTCAGGATGCGGCCGTTGTATTCCCAGGTCTTGAGATAGCGCTCCTGGACTGAATCGTGATGGATCGAGATCAGCAGGCGGGGATTGAGCGCGTTGGCGCGTACGACACGTTTCGCCAATTGCGCCTTGCCTTCGCCTTCGATGATAATCGTCTCGGTGGGAAAGCCGGCACTGCGCAGCGCTGTGGTAACGCGCTGGCCAAGCGCCAGATTGTACTCGAATTCGCCACGGCCGTGCGCACTGATGGCGCCGGGCGAACGTGCTGTGTGGCCAATGTCGACGGCGATCGGAAAATTCGCCGTATCGCAGCCGGCCATGGCTGGGCCATGCGCGAGAAACAGCAGCGCGGCGGCGGCTCTGAAGAGTGTCATGCCTATGGTCCCGATGTGAGTATGGCGTTCCGGCGACAGCGATGGCTTGCGCCGCCAGATTGCGACAATCGCCGCTTGAGCTTGCAGCAGGCTGACATCAGGGGCAAGCGGCAGAGGCTAAGACATGGAACCAATTGCCGCTCCGAGACTTAAATGCACAGGACAATGACGTCCAGTATTGGAAAACTTACATGATCAAGTCCCTGATGATTGCATCTGCCCTTTGCCTTGCACTGACGGCTCCGGCCTTCGCCGGTTCGGGTGGTTGCGATGACAATGAAGCCTGGTCGAAGATGGAAACCGAAATCAACGCCATGCCAGCTGGCGCCGACAAGGATGCCGCCTTGGCAGAATGGAAGATGGCCACTGATTTCAAGGCTGGCAAGAACATGAATGAATGCGACAATCACATGAATGAAGCGAAAGGCAAGATGGGAAAGAAGTAATCTACGTCCTTCGCCATCGGCGTAGTGTTCAGACCGGACTATAAGTTGTCACTGAACAATGCGCGCAAGTTACCGTGAATCCCTGCTGTGTCGCTCGATGCGGCAGGGATTTTCTTGTGTGTTCAGCTTTGGCCCAATTGGGATCAGTTGTTCTCGAGCTGGCCGAGCTTGATCTTCTTCTTCAAAGCCGGCGCGTTGGTCATCAGGCCGCCCTTGCCGGCGCGGTTGACGACCAACATGTCGCCCTTGCCGCTGCCGGTTGCCTGCGTCGAGGTGATGGAGGCGACAGCAAGGCGGGGTAACTGCGGCGAGGTATCGGCCTGGGCCTCTTCTATGCCGGGAAGCAGGCCAACCAGGCTTTCGCCGAATGCTTGCGGCGCTCCGTCGCGGCGCACCGCCTTGTCGGTATCGAACACCAGTTGCTGCGGCCACCAGAACAGATCGTCTCCAGCCGCCGAAGCGGTGATCGACTTGATGACAGGTACCGAGGAAGTTTGGCCCGACATGATCTCGGCGGTGAGGCTTCCCTTGCCGCTGTCGTTGATCGTCGGTTCGGTCATTGTCTCGGCGGCCTCGACAACACCGATGCTTTCACCGGCGATTGGGGAGGCCTTCTGGCCGTCACTCCAGTTCGGCGGCGGGGCTGAGGCAGGCTCAATCTTCATGTTGACGGCGGCCATCATCAGAACTTCGATGGGCTTCGACCGCGGCTTCGGCACCGGGTAGCCCTTGACGACGTCGGCTGGCACTTCGGCTACCAGTTCCGGCTCGGTCTTGAGCTTGGGCTTCTTCGGCGCTTGCGAGGCATCCTCGCTCATGCCGGCCAATTCCTCATCATCCTCCGAATAGGCGGATTCGAGCGGAATCTTTTTCTTGCTCTTGTTGTTCTTGGAACTGGCGCCATCCTGCTGCGAGGGCAGGCCGGACGCGCCGGCATCGGCGACTGCGGTCTCCTCGACGGCGACCATGCCCTTCTTGTTCAGGCGGGCGCCGACCGTCTTGCGGTAGTCGCGCATGATGCGGGCCATCTGGCTGGAGCTGATGCCCGGGCCCCAATGGCGAACGTTGCCGGAATCGATATGCAGGAAACCCGTGGGGCCGCCGCCGGAGCGATAATAACCGACACCGCCGACCTTGCGCACGAGAGCCGAGTTGCGCATCTTTTCCGTGGGAACGTCGGGGAAATAGATATCGATCGCCTTGCCAACCATGTGCTGGCTTTTGCGCGCGACGTTGCGGCCGATCTTCTTGAGGAAGGCATTGGTCTTGGGGCTGCGATAGCCCGAGACGATATGGACCGGGCGCCTGGAACCGAGATCGGCGTGCAGTTCCCACATCAGGTCGATGGTCTTGGGCGAAATGGTGATGGTCTCGTTGCGGCGCCAGTCGCGCAGGATGTAGTTCAGCTTCTTCATGGCGGAGGGAATGTACTTGCCGTCCTTCTTGTAGGTGACGGTCAGGCTTTGCTTGGTGTGGACGTGATAGATCGACAGCGTCCGGGTTTCGCCGCCCGACATGGCGGGGGCGTTCCAGTTCAGGAGCACGCCTAGGCCAAGACTTGCGGCAACCGCAGTCGAGGCGAGGATGTTTTTCCAGCGCTTGGTCAAGGTCTGACGGTATCCGGCTTCCCTGCAGTCCAAACTCATACCCCACACACAACCGGGTTAATCCCGGTTCCTTCTTGTGCTCCCAGCCAAGCCCCCCTTAGAGGAACAGCAAGCCCGATTACACTCAATTCGCATTTCGAACAAGAATAAGGCCACCATGAGGCGGTATCGAGGAATGGTAAACGCCTATGTTTAACAAGGCTTTAATCTGGATCAATTTCGCACAAATGTGCGTAAAATTGAGCTTTGTGAACAGAAATCTATCCGCCAAGGGTGGGTGGAGGCGGGACAGTTCTTGGCGTTAACCATGTTCAGCGTTCTGCCAGGATGATGGCAGAACGGGCATTTTCCATGGTTTTGTCACGGCCATAGATGTCGTTGAAATAGGCGATTTCACCCGTCGCATCCGGCCAAGCGGTGAAATAGGTGATATGCACCGGCACCTTGACCGGCAGCTTGATCGACTGGCTCTTGTTGGAATCCACGTATTCGTCGATCTTGATCGCGTCCCAACCAAGAATCACCTGGGCGAATTCGCGCGGGTTCTGGACGCGCACGCAGCCATGGCTATAGGTGCGGACGTCATTGTCGAACAATTCGCGGTTGGGCGTGTCGTGCATGTAGATATTATGCGAATTGGGGAACAGGAACTTCAACTCTCCCAAGGCGTTCTTGACGCCGGGCGGCTGCTGGATGCCGTAGGGCACCTTGCTGCCATAGCTCCACCAGTCAACCGAACTTGAGCGCACCACTTTGCCTTGCGAATTGACCACCTTGAAACCGATACGATCGAGATAACCCGGATCGTCGCGCAGTTTCGGCAGGTATTCGTTGGCGATGATGGATGGCGGCACCCCCCAGGACGGATTGAACACCACGGTTTCCATTTCATCATGGAAGGCGGATGTCTGGGTCATCGCCTTGCCGACGATGACACGGCTCTCCCACACCATTTGCCCCTTGTCCATGACACGGACTTCAAAGGCCGGTTGGTTGACAAAGACATGGCGGCTGCCGAGATCTTTCGGCAACCAGCGCACCCGCTCCATGTTGTCGAGGAGCTTGGCTTCGCTTGCTGCAGAACGATCGGCATTGAGGGCGGCGACGGTCTGTGGACCCAACACACCCGACACCTTGATGGCCGAGGCCTTCTGGAACAGGCGCAAGCGCACCGACAGGTCGGCATCGAGAACTTCCGGGTCGTCGGCCGCTTCCAGGGCATCGGGATAGCCGAGATCGGCCAAGCGCTGGCGCACGGCGGGAATGCGGATGTCAGACTTGCCTTTCTTGACGATCGGACCATCGGCGATTGGACCGACGACGGGTTCAATGACGGCTGTCTGGCGGAGATTGGCCAGAGCCGCCTTCATCGCGGCATAGGCCGGATGAGCCGGATGCAAGCTGCGAAGATAGTCTGCGGCGTAGGGCGACCAGGTCAGGACTTTGATCGATTGCTCAGCCAATGCCCAGGCGGGCGTCAAATCGTTGTAGCGCGACAGACGGCGCGGATCAAACTGGCCGCCCGACGCATCGCGGGCATATTTCAGGGCAACGGCGGATAACTCGATATCGAGTTTCGCCATTGCCGCCGGGCTGTCATCAGGCGGGCTCGATTCGAAGGTGGCGAGGCTGGGCGGCAGGTAGCTTGCAGCTTCGAGACCTTCGGCTTCAGCACTGGCCAATACCTTGAGGACTTCCGCGCCGCGGGCGGCGAGTTTGCCATTCTCCAGCCAGACGGGGCGGAAATTCTGGCTCTTGTAGTGGCTGGCCAAGGCATCGCGCACATCGCTGCGAACCCGCAAGGTTGTGTCTGGCGCCGCAAGCGTGTCGAAGACCAGCCCGGCTGTTGCCTCAACCGGGCGGGGCTCAACGAATTTCAATCCACCAAGGGGAACAAGCTTGTCGGGGGCATAGGTGAGATTGCCCATGCCGAAGCCGGGATCGCCTTCGGGATCGTCATCGCCATTGATGATGTTGCGATTGCGGCGCTTGGGCGAAATCTCGTCCCTGGCGATGTCTTGGCCATTGATGATGCGCACGCCGTTGGTGCGGTCATTTTCCTGCCACCACTTTTCTCCGAACATTCTGCGCTGGCGTCGTTCCTTGCGCTCGGCGCGGTTGGTCGACTGGCCAAAAATACTGTCAAACAGCGATTTCTTGCGTTTGCGCGTGGTGGTATCGGCAACAGCCGCGGTGACGCCCACCGCCAGCGCAAGCCCAGTCAACACGACAAATTTCACTGCCTTGTTCATTCAATCCCACCTGCACGTCGGCAACTTCAACCACAAGCTGCTACTCTAACCCGTGCCGCCCCAGCCGGGAAGTCACTCTTTCATGACCAGAAGATATTAGCCTGCCGCCTCTTCCAGGCCAAGGTCTTTCATCTTGCGGTAGAGGGTTGAGCGGCCGATCCCCAGTTTTCGCGCCACTTCCGACATCTGGCCCTGATAGCGGTTGAGCGCCAGACGGATCATGTCGGCCTCGACCTCTTCGAGTTTGCGGATATGGCCGCCGTCGGTCACAACGGAAATTCCATAGGCCACGCCATCGGCGACTTGCTGACCGCCAGAACGCGGCATCGCGTGCCCCCCGACGACGGCAGCCGCACCTTGCGGCATCGGTGGCTTGGGTGCCAGCTGCGGCGCAGGCGGAATTTTGATCTCATAGCCATCGACGAGTGAGGCGATCTGCGGAAAATCCTGGATCTCGAGGTGATTGCCCTCGCATAGCACCATGGCGCGGAAAACCGTATTCTCAAGTTGGCGGACATTTCCCGGCCAGCCATAGAGCTTGAGCAGATCGAGCGTTTCATCGGTGATGCCGCGCACCTTGCGGCCCTCCTCGGCGGCGAAGCGGGTGATGAAATGATCGACGAGAGAGGGAATGTCTTCCTTGCGCTCGCGCAACGGCGGCACCATGATCGGGTAGACGTTCAGGCGGTAATAGAGATCCTCACGGAACTGGCCGGCCTTCACCATTTCAATCATGTTGCGATTGGTGGCCGAGACAAGGCGGATGTTGACCTTGACGGGCTTGCGCGATCCCACGGGATCGATTTCGCCTTCCTGGATGGCGCGCAGCAGCTTCACCTGCATGTCCAGCGGCAGTTCGGCCACTTCATCAAGGAACAGGGTTCCGCCGTCAGCTTCCTGGAATTTTCCGAGATGCTTCGCGGTGGCGCCGGTGAAGGAGCCCTTCTCGTGGCCGAAGAGGATCGATTCGACGAGGTTCTCGGGGATGGCGCCGCAATTGACGGCGATGAAGGGGCGGCCCACCCGCTCGCTCTCGCCCTGGATGGCGCGGGCGATCATTTCCTTGCCGACGCCCGATTCGCCTTCGATCAAGATCGGAATGTTGGACTGGGCGCCACGGCGGCCCAGCCGGATGACATTGGCCATGGCAGGCGAGGCGGCGATGAGATCGCCGAAGGTCAGAGCACCACCGACCTTCTTGTTGAGGCGTTTCACCTCTTCGGTGAGGGCGTTTACCTTCAACAGATTCTGGATGGAGATTTTCAGGCGTTCAGGGGAAATCGGCTTGACGACAAAGTCGTCGGCGCCCGCACGCATGGCCTTGATGACCGTCTCGATCGAGCCTTGGGCGGTCTGGACGATGACCGGCAGATCGCCGCGGATGGCCTGCAAGCGCTCGAGGAACTCCAGGCCGTCCATGCCCGGCATGTTGAGATCAAGAATGATGAGCTCGATGGTGCCGCCGGACTGGCTCTTCAGAATGTCCAGTCCACGCATGCCGCCATCAACGGGCACGGGATCACAGCCGAAGCGGCGGACCAGCTCCTCGAGGATACGGCGTTGAGCGGGATCGTCTTCGACAATGAGAACGCGAACGGCCATGCGCGACGTACTTCTTCCATTATTTTCATTATCGTCCGGTGAGAACCCCCCGCAATCCCCCTGCTGGCCAGTCTTCAGGCTCCGAACTCTCTGTGGTCAATCTGACAGCGAAGGGTAAAGGCGCTGTTAATGAGCAGCTACGTTTGGGGACAGGGGTTGATCTGCATCATTCAGGCGGGGGGCCTCCGTGTTATGAAAGACGGCTAGGAGAAAGCATTTGAATTCATTCCGGATTTTTCTGTTTGCCGTGGCCGCCGCTGGGCTGGCGCTTGGATTTGTAGCTCCCTTGGCGGGCCTCGATAGCTGGCAGCCATGGATTTGGGGGGCCAGCGGCGGGCTGGTGCTGGCTTTCCTGTTGAATGATATCGCGGCATCGCTGCTGAAAGGCGAGGTGGGGCTCGATATCGTCGCTGGCATATCGATGTCGGCAGCCTTGGGATTTGGCGAAACGCTGGCCGCCGCCGTCGTCGGCCTGATGTATGCCGGAGGCCAGCTTCTCGAAAACTTCGCCGCTGACCGGGCGCAGAGCCACATGGCGGCGCTGCTGGCGCGGGTGCCGAAGACGGCGCTGCGCTATGACG
>JANLTS010000621.1:0-1837 GCA_031363045.1 Hyphomicrobiales bacterium | reverse complement strand
GCAACGCTTCTGGGCGTCAACCCCTCACCTCGCAAACTTCTTGTATTTGATGCGGTGGGGGTTCACCGCGTCGTCGCCCAGCCTGCGTTTCTTGTCTTCCTCATAATCCTGGAAGTTGCCTTCAAACCATTCGACATGGCTGTCGCCCTCGAAGGCCAGAATATGCGTCGCCAGGCGATCCAGGAAAATGCGGTCGTGGCTGATGATGACGGCGCAGCCGGCGAAAACTTCGAGCGCTTCTTCCAGCGCGCCCAGCGTTTCGGTGTCGAGGTCGTTGGTGGGTTCGTCGAGCAGCAGCACGTTGGAGCCGCTTTTCAGCATCTTGGCGAGATGCACGCGGTTGCGCTGGCCGCCTGACAATGTGCCGACTTTCTGCTGCTGGTCGCCGCCCTTGAAGTTGAAGGCGCCGGTATAGGCGCGGGAATTCATCTCGCGTTTCCCTAAGTAAATCACATCATTGCCGCCGGAGATTTCCTGCCACACCGTCTTGTCGGGATCGAGCGAATCCCTAGACTGATCGACGTAACCTAAGTTCACCGTATCGGCGACGAAGATCGTGCCCGAGTCCGGCGTTTCCTGACCCGTCAGCATACGGAACAATGTCGTCTTGCCGGCACCATTGGGGCCGATGATGCCGACGATGCCGCCCGGCGGCAACTTGAAGCTGAGATCGTCGATCAGCAGCCGGTCGCCATAGGCCTTCGACAGGTTTTCGACATTGATGACATTATCGCCGAGGCGCTCGCCCGGCGGAATGATGATCTGCGCGGAGGTCGATTTCAGCCGCTCGTCGTTGATTTTCAACAGCTCGTCATAGGCCTTGATGCGGGCCTTGGATTTCGCCTGCCGGGCCTTGGGAGAAGCGGCGATCCAGTCCTGCTCGCGGGCCAGCGCCTTCTGGCGGGCCGCATCCTCGCGCGATTCCTGCGCGAAGCGTTTGGATTTCTGGCCCAGGTAAGCCGAGTAATTGCCCTCGTAGGGAATGCCGCGGCCACGGTCGAGTTCGAGAATCCAGCCTGTCACATTGTCGAGGAAATAGCGGTCATGGGTGACGATCAGGATGGCGCCGGGATAGTCGCTCAAATGATGCTCGAGCCAGTTCACGGATTCGGCGTCGAGATGGTTGGTGGGCTCGTCGAGCAGCAGCAGATCGGGCTTCCGCAGCAGCAATTGCGTCAGCGCCACGCGGCGCTTTTCACCGCCCGAGAGATTGTCGATCGAGGCATCGGACGGCGGGCAGCGCAGCGCATCCATCGCCTGTTCCACCTGCGCCTCGAGGTCCCACAGGTTCTGCGCGTCGATCACATCCTGCAGCTTGCCGGCCTTCTCGGCGTTCTCGTCATTGTAATCCGCCATCAGCGCGTTGTATTGGTTGAGGATGGCCTTCTTCGCCGCCACCCCTTCCATGACATTGCCCAACACATTGAGAGCCGGATCAAGCTCCGGCTCTTGCTGCAGGTAGCCGACCGTGGCGCCGTCGGCCAGCCAGGCCTCGCCGTTCCATTCGGTATCGGTGCCGGCCATGATACGCAGCAGCGTCGACTTGCCGGAGCCGTTGGGGCCGAGCACGCCGATCTTGGCATCGGGGTAAAACTGCAGGTGTACGTTATCGAGAACCTTCTTGCCGCCGGCATAGGTCTTCGACAGGCCGTGCATATGGTAGATGAACTGGCGTGCCATCGTGAAAGCGCTCTTCCAAATAAGGGGATGTGGCGGCGCTTCTAGTGGCTTTCGGGCTTCAGTTCAATCGCTACGCGCGGCGCACGGCCATGACCGTCATGGCCGTCCGGTGTACGAATCCCAGCGTCTCGTAGAGCTTGATGGCGCCGGTGTTGAC
>JANLTS010000545.1:0-5696 GCA_031363045.1 Hyphomicrobiales bacterium | reverse complement strand
GGTACCCAGGCGCCAACCAGCATGCCATGCAACAGAAAGGTGGCGGCCACGGCCCAACGGGCCCGGGCGGGAGTTGACTCTGTCATGATATCCGTTTCGATTGTCTTCGAATGTCTGGGCCGGTTACTAGCCGATTGCGCTTTGGCTTGCCACACGGCATTGTGCATGGGCGGCCCGAGGTTGGGGAACGGCGGGCGGCGCACAAGGCAGCAACATGCACGCAGCTGGAGGATTCCCCACCATGCCCTCAGATCAATCGGTCACCACAAATCCCCGCAAAGAACGGCATCCGATCAATATCATCAGCGTGTCCGACGTGCTGTTCAGCCTGCGCGACGGCTTGCGCGATTTCCAGAGGGCGCCCGTTTATGGGGTGTTTCTGGGGTTGGTCTATGCCAGTTTCGGGTGGCTTCTGATCTACCTCATGGTGGGCCTTGATTTTGGCTCCTACGTCTATCCCATGGTGACGGGATTTGCGTTGGTGGCACCCTTCGCGGCGGCGGGCTTTTATGAGATGTCGCGGCGGCTGGAGCAGGGACTGCCGCTGTCATGGGGCGCGGTGCTGGGTTGCATTTTCGGGCCGGGTGGCAAGGCGGTCGGCACCATGGCCATCGTCACCACGTTTTCCTACATCATCTGGCTCGATATCGCGGCGGCGCTCTATGTGATGTTCTTCAGCATGAAGCCGTTGCACTTCAATGCCCTTTTGGAAGCGATCATCACCACGCCGAAGGGCATGGTGTTCTTTGCCGCCGGCAATGCCATCGGGGCGATTCTGGCGCTGATGGTGTTTTCGATCATGGCGGTGTCGCTGCCGATGGTGTTCGACCGCGAGGTGGATTTCGTCACCGCGATGATCACCTCGGTCAAGGCCGTGCTGGCAAATCCGAAACCGATGCTGTTGTGGTGCGTCATCATCGGCGTGCTGCTGGGCCTGTCGCTGGTGTCGATGTTCGTCGGCCTGCTGGTCAGCCTGCCGGTTCTGGGCCACGCGACCTGGCATCTCTACCGCCGGGTGGTGGCGCCCGAGCTTTAACCAATCTTAAGCCTGAACTGCCATTGTCCGCCGCGATTGAAAGCGTCAGGGTGTTGGGTATGGAGTTGAGGGCCGGAACGGCACGTCTGGCGGCTGACGCCGCAGGCGGCGGATTCGGTTCATTGCTGCGCTTGAGCTTCAACGCCCATGGGCTGTTGCTTTTGATAGCCCTTACCTACTTGGCGGGATTCGTCCTGTTGCACTTCCTGGCGCCGGGTGTTGGCGCCAAACCCGGTAGCGAAATTCTCTTCGGCATTATGTTTTCCTCGGTACCCGCCGTGCTGCTCGGCTTGGCCGTCTATCTCTTCGCCGAGATGACGATTTTCGAAAAGCCGGACCGGCCCATCCTGGTGCTGTGGCAACGATTGATGGCGGTCTTGAGCGATCCCCAGCGCATGGCCAATGGCTTGCCTGCCGCACTGGCGCTGGTCATCTTCATGTATGTTTTCACCATGCTCAAAGCCTATGTGCCGGTCATCCACCCGTTTTCCTGGGATCAGACCTTCGACCACTGGGACAAGGCGCTGCATTTCGGTTACCGGCCGTGGGAGTTGCTGCACCCGGTTCTTGGCTACTGGCCCATCACTTTTCTCATCAACCTGAATTATAACCTGTGGTTCGTGGTGATGAATGTGTTCTGGGCCTATTATGCCTTCATCGCCAATCCGAGCGCCGAACGCACCCGCTTCTTTCTCAGCTTTGTGCTGATCTGGATATTGGGCGGTGGGGTTCTGGCCGTGTTCTTTTCCTCCGCCGGGCCATGCTATTTCACCGAGCTCGGCATCGTGCCCGATCCATACGCGCCGCTGATGACCTATCTCAATGAGGCCAATGCCCATGCGCCGGTTTTCGCGCTGAAGACACAGAACATGTTGTGGGGTCTGCATGCCGAAGGCTCGGCCCTTGGCGGCATTTCGGCCATGCCATCAATGCACATCGCGACCGCACTGCTGTTTGTTCTGGCGAGCGCTGGAAGGCCGCGCTGGTTGAGGGTCATTCTCGGGGTTCACTGCGCCCTGATCCTCGCAGGTTCCGTGCATCTGGGTTGGCATTACGCGGTTGACGGCTATGTGTCGCTAGCGCTGGCGCTGGGCTTGTGGTGGCTCTGCGGCCCGATTGCCCGCTGGTGGGAAACAACGCGCGCCGTTCAAGACTATCATGCGGCGCTCGGCGGGAGATACTGACATGGCCTATATCGACAGCGCTGTGGCGCCGCGCATTTTCAGAGTCTTGTGGCTTTTTGTCCTGAGCTTCCGGGCGCAATGGTTCTTTTTCATTGTTCCGGTGCTTTATCTTTTCAGCAACGGGCTGATGCTGTCGTCGGTGCCGGGCCATGGCAAGGCGCCAGTTCTCCTCGTGCTGTTCGATCTCTTGAGTTTCGCGCTGCCGGTGGGGTTCATCGTCATGGTGATCTTCCGGCTCATCCAATATGCGGTGGTGATCAAACCGGAAAGTCCGATCAAGGCGTTGGGTGCCGACATTGCGTCCCTGGTGATGCGGCCGAAGCTGTTGATCAATGCGCTGCCGGTGTTCATCGCCATGGTGTTCTTCAACAAGGCGATGATCGAACTGAAGCCCGCAATTCCGGCGATCAATCCCTTCTCATGGGATCAAAGCTTCATGCAATGGGACCGCACTCTGCATTTCGGTGTCGATCCGTGGGTGATCCTGCAGCCCTTGCTTGGCCATGACTATGTGACCTTCGCCATCAACATGGCCTATAATTTCTGGTTTGTTGCGCTGTTCTCGGCGTGGTTCTGGTTCGGCTTCCAGAAACAGGCCAGCGAACTCCGCACCCGCTTTTTCCTGTCCTACATGCTGGCGTGGTGGATCGGCGGTGGTTTGCTCGCCGTGTTGTTTTCATCCGCCGGTCCAGTCTATTATGACGAACTGGGATTGACGCCCAATCCCTATACCGGGCTCTTCGCCTATCTCAACGCTGCCGACACGCGCATTCCGCTGTGGTTCCTCGATACCCAACAGATGCTGTGGGATGGATACGTTGGCAAGATTGCAGCCCTCGGCATTTCGGCCATGCCATCGATGCACAATGCGTCCGCCGTGTTGTTCGCGTTAGCCTTCGCGCAAGTGTCGAAACGCCTCGGCTGGTTCTTTGCCGCCTATGCGGTGGTGATCCTGGTGGGCTCGGTGCATTTGGGATGGCACTATGCGATTGACGGTTACGCTGGTGTTGCAATCGCCGTGTTCAGCTGGTGGCTGGCCGGGCTGATGGCGCGCTGGCTGCAGCAATTGCCTGCCCTCAAGCGCTACAACGAAGGTCTGGCTTCGCTTTGACTTGAGCATCAGGTGGGATATGAGGCATCCGCCAATTCCGAAGGTGCCTTGCGATGTCCGTCTATGACCACGATCTCGAGAAGAACCCCGCCAATTACCAGCCGCTGACGCCACTGTCGTTCCTGGCGCGCTCGGCTGCTGTCTATCCTGAGCAGGTGGCAATCATCCATGGCCGCTCGCGCAGCACTTATGCGCGGTTCTATGCGCGTTGCCGCCGGCTTGGTTCGGCACTGATGAAAGCCAGCATCAAAAAGGGCGACACGGTTTCGGTGCTGCTGGCCAACACGCCTGCCATGCTCGAATGCCACTATGGCGTGCCGATGACGGGCGCGGTGCTCAACACGCTCAACACCAGGCTCGATGCCGCCACCATTGCCTTCTCGCTGGCCCATGCGGAGGCGAGAATGCTCATCGTCGACAAGGAATTCTCGAAGCTGGCGAAAGACGCACTCGCCCTGATGGCGGCCCCGCATCCGATCATCATCGATTACACCGATCCGGAGTTCGCAGTTGATGGCGAGCCGGTGGGGGCGATTGATTATGAGCAGTTCGTGGCCAGCGGCGATCCGGACTTCCAATGGTTGTGGCCAACGGACGAGTGGGAGGCGATCTCGCTCAACTATACATCGGGTACGACGGGCAACCCCAAGGGCGTGGTCTATCACCATCGCGGCGCCTATCTGCTGGGGCAGGGCAATGTACTGACCGGCGGCATGCCGAAACACGCGGTCTATTTGTGGACGCTGCCGATGTTTCATTGCAACGGCTGGTGTTTCCCGTGGTCGCTGTCGGTGATCGGTGGCACGCATGTGACGCTCCGCTGGGTGCGCTCGAAATTGATCTGGGATGCGCTGGCCGAACACCAGGTCACGCATCTCTGTGGCGCACCCATCGTCATGTCGACGATCCTCGGCGCACCTGCGGAAGAAAAGAGAGTACTGGCGCAGAAGGTCGAGTTCTTTACCGCCGCAGCACCGCCACCCGAAGCCGTGCTCGCCGCCATGGCGGAGCAGGGCTTCAACGTCACGCATCTCTACGGCCTCACCGAAACCTATGGCCCGGCCGTGGTGAACGACTGGAAATCCGACTGGGACTTGCTCGATGGCCCGCAGCGGGCGACGAAGAAGGCACGGCAAGGCGTGCGCTATCACGCGCTCGAAGACCTCACGGTGATGGACCCCGAGACGATGACCCCCGTTCCCGCCGATGGCGAGACGATGGGCGAAGTCATGTTCCGCGGCAATGTGGTGATGAAGGGCTATCTCCGGAACCCCAAGGCGAGTGCGGAAGCCTTCGCGGGCGGCTGGTTTCATTCTGGTGACTTAGGGGTGCTGCACCCAGATGGTTATATCCAGATCAAGGACCGCTCGAAGGACATCATCATCTCGGGCGGCGAGAACATCTCGTCAATCGAGGTGGAAGACGTCCTCTACAAACACCCGGCGATCCAAGCTGCTGCCGTGGTGGCGAGGCCCGACGAGAAGTGGGGCGAGACCCCTTGCGCCTTCGTTGAACTGAAACCGGGAAAGACTGCGACGGCCGAGGACATCATCGAGTGGTGCCGCCAAGGCATGGCACGCTACAAGGTACCCCGGCATGTGGTGTTTGTGGAATTGCCGAAGACGAGTACGGGCAAGATCCAGAAATTCAAATTGCGCGAGCGGGCGAAGGGGGTTTGAGATGATCCAGCACACTGTGGCGTTCCGCCTGAAACATGCGGCGGGTTCGGCGGCGGAGGCGAAGTTTCTGGCAGATGCGATGATCCTCGCTGGCATTCCCGGCGTCGATGCCTTCGAGCGTTTGCGCCAGGTGAGCCCCAAGAACGATTTCCGCTTCGGCTTCAGTTTCACATTCGCCGATCAGGCTGCCTATGACGCTTACAACATCCACCCCGACCACGTTGCCTTCGTGCGTGACCGCTGGATTCCGGAGGTCGAGGCATTCCTGGAAATCGACTACATTGCACTCTAGCGGAAGGCAGTGCATAGTCCGTATGCTTAACGTGTTCTTTATTTCCACAGCCCTAGGGTGCCGCCGCCCTACAATTCGATTCGAAGGACCAAAGCCATGTCCGCAAACATCAAGATTCAGACCGCCACCGGAAGCGATGTTGTGAGCTTCGCCAGCAGTATTCTGCTGGATATCGCCAGAATCAGTTTCGGGTCGACGATCATCAGCGTTACCGGAAAGAATGGCGACAAGTTCGTTATCACTGGCAACTTCACTTATAGTGGCACGCCTTCGCTCAACAATTTCACTGGTGGGACGGTCGACACTTCGAAGTTAACCGACAATCCCGGTTCGCACACCTATGCCACTGTGCTGGGCCTCGATCTCAATGCGGCGCTGGCGCTGCAGGCGATTC
>JANLTS010000518.1:0-5362 GCA_031363045.1 Hyphomicrobiales bacterium | reverse complement strand
CTGGGGCGGTTGGTGGTTCTGGGATCCGGTGGAGAATGCCAGCTTCATGCCCTGGCTGGTGGCAACCGCCTTGCTGCATTCGGCCATCGTCGTCGAAAAGCGAAATGCGCTGAAGATATGGACTTTACTTCTCTCGATCCTCGCTTTCTCGCTGTCGTTGACCGGCACCTTCCTTGTGCGTTCCGGTGTGCTGACGTCCGTTCATGCTTTCGCAGTTGATCCCGAGCGCGGTCTCTTCATCCTGATGATCCTCTGCGTCTTCATCGGAGGTTCGCTGGCGCTGTTTGCGTGGCGGGCGCCGATGCTGAAGGCAGGTGGATTGTTCGCGCCGGTGAGCCGAGAGGGCGGGTTGGTGTTGAACAATCTGTTCCTCTGTGTTGCCTGCCTTTCGGTGTTGATCGGCACGCTCTATCCGCTGGCGCTCGAGACTGTGACGGGCGCCAAGATTTCCGTTGGCCCGCCATTCTTCAATCTGACTTTCGGACCGATTGTGCTGCCGTTGCTCTTGCTGGTGCCAATCGGTCCCTTCCTCGCCTGGAAACGCGGCGATGTCGGATTGGCGCTGCGCCGCCTGTGGATCGCTCTTGCTGTTGCCATAGGTGTTGGCCTTGCCGTTTTGGCTTTCAACGTGCGAGGCCCCTGGCTAGCACCCGTCGGCATGGCGCTTGCCGCCTGGCTGGCATTGGGAGCGCTGACCGATCTTGCCTCGCGGATTGCCTTGTTCAAGGTGCCGCTCTCATCCAGCTGGCATCGTTTCATCGGCTTGCCGCGCTCGGCTATTGGCGGGATCATGGCCCATGGTGGCCTGGGCGTCATGATTGCCGGTATCATTGCTATTTCGCTGTGGAAAGTTGAGGTGATCGTCGCCCTGAAACCTGGCGAGCAGGCCGCCGTCGGCGATTACTCCGTCACATTCCAGGGTGAAGCGCCGCTCGTCGGGGCGAACTACACCGGTAGAGTTGGCCACTTTGTGGTGAAGCAGGGTGACCGCGAGGTGGTCAATCTCATGTCCGAAAAACGCAACTTCCAGCCATCCGGCATGGCGACTACTGAAGTCGGTCTGCTGCAGACAATGCTTGGCGATGTCTATGTGGTAATGGGCGATGAAACGACGGACGGTGCCCGCGCCATGCGCATGTATTTCAATCCGCTGGTGAACTTCATCTGGATTGGTGCGCTGATCATGTTCTTCGGCGGCATGCTGTCGCTCACCGACCGACGCTATCGCGTCGGCGCCCCCAAGCGCGCCATTTCGGCCCTGCCGGTGGCCGCCGAATGAGGATTGTAACTGCCATCCTGGCATTGCTTTTGATGATGTCGCCAGCCCTGGCGCTGACGCCCGACGAATTGCTGAAGGACCCAGCCCTCGAGCAACGTGCCCGCGCCATCTCGGCGCAATTGCGCTGTTTCGTTTGCCAGAACCAGTCGATCGACGATTCCGATGCGCCGCTTGCCGCCGACCTTCGCACGCTGGTTCGCGAGCAACTCGTGGCGGGAAAAAGCGATGCCGAGATCATGGCGTTCCTCGTCGCTCGCTATGGCGATTTCGTGCTGCTCAACCCGCGCTTCGGAGCTGCCACTCTTCTGCTCTGGGGAACCCCGTTTGCGGTGCTGCTGATTGCCGGGACGATGCTGTTCCTGCGCCGCCGCCGGACCGAGTCGGCACGCGAGCGGCCATTGTCGGAAGCCGAACGCCAAGTCCTTGAAACCACCCTCGAATAGCCGCGAGGTTGACGCAAGACTTACCGAAGTTTCACATTCAGGCAATGTCGCCGTAAGTTTGCGGGCTCTATCTTCCACTCATCGACTTACCGATTGATGGAGATAGTGATGTCCTCTGCAACGCCTCGTACCGCCCCCCGAATTCTTGGCTTGTTTGCCGTCGGCCTTATGGTTGCAACAGCACTTACAGCGGCAGTAACTGTCCTGCCATCGACGCCCGTCAATGCCCAGCAACAGCTGCATGCCGCGGCCATCGATCCCACGCGTGGCTTTGGCGATCTGGTTGACGTTGTGATGCCGGCCGTCGTCAGCGTTCAGGTGAAATTCGCCAATGCTGCCGCAACCGATGGAGAAGGCCAGCAGCAGATGCAGCCGGGCATGCCTGAGGATAGCCCGTTCCGCGACTTCTTCAAGCAGTTCCCGCAGTTCCGCCAGGGGCCAGGTCAAGGCCTTCCCGACAACGGCCCGAAGCGCGGCGGCATGGCGCAAGGTTCAGGTTTCATTATTTCGGCAGACGGCTATACCGTCACCAATAACCACGTGGTGAGAGATGCCGACGAAGTCTCGGTGACCATGAAGGACGGCACGGAATATCAGGCCGAGGTGATCGGCACTGACCCAAAGACCGATCTGGCGCTCATCAAGATCAAGTCCGACAAGCCTTTCGATTATGTCTCGTTCACCCGCAAGGAACCGCGCGTCGGCGATTGGGTGATGGCCGTCGGCAATCCCTTCGGGCTTGGCGGCTCGGTGACGACCGGCATCATTTCAGCCCGTGGCCGCGATATCGGCTCTGGCCCCTATGACGACTTCCTGCAGATCGACGCCGCTATCAACCGCGGCAATTCCGGCGGTCCGGCGTTCAATCTCGAAGGTGAGGTTGTCGGTATCAATACTGCGATCTTCTCGCCGTCCGGTGGCTCGGTCGGCATCGGCTTTGCAATCCCGGCTTCCACCGCTGAAAATGTCATCGCCAGCTTGAAGGAAAGCGGCGCCGTGACGCGTGGCTGGCTAGGCGTGCAGATCCAGCCGGTGACCGACGACATAGCCGAAAGCCTGGGGTTGGCCGAAGCCAAGGGCGCCATTGTCGCCGATGTGACCGAGGACTCACCCGCTCTCGCAGCTGGCATCAAGCAGGGCGATACAATCCTTAAGATGGGTGGCAAGGACATTGCGGACTCCCGCGACCTGGCGCGCAAAGTGGCGCAGATCAAGCCCGGCGATGATGTGCCGGTGACGCTCATCCGAGATGGCAAAAGCATGGATATCACCGTGAAAATCGGCACCATGCCGGGCGAGCCCAAGATGGCCTCCAGGGAAACCACCGAGCCTGCTCCGGCCATCTCGATGGTCAATCTCGGCATCCGGATTGTGCCGGCCCAGGATGGTGCGGGTGTCACCATCACCGAGGTCAAGCCCGGCAGTGCGGCTGAACAGCGCGGCCTCAAGGCTGGCGATACCATTCTCGAAGTGGCCGGGACCGAAGTACACGGTCCCTCCGATGTGAAAGACGCTCTCAAGAACGTGAACAAGAAGCGCGTCCTGTTGCTGGTAAAGTCCGGTGACGGGCAGCGTTTCATAGCTCTCCCTGTCAATCAGGGCTGATGCTTCAGAACTTGGCGCGCGGATGACGCCCCCCAACCCCGCTCCGCGTCTGCGTGCCATCGCGCGGAGGCCGGCACTCACCAACCCCGAGTGCCGCCTCCGCGTCCCCCCTTTTCAGGAGTGACGGAACATGCAACTTAAAGCGCACGATTCTCTAGTCTGGACAGCAAGGCCATCCCTCCAGCCCATGCGTATACTTGTCATTGAAGACGATCTCGAAGCGGCAGGTTGGCTCATCAAGGGATTGGGAGAGAGCGGCCATGTGGCTGACCATGCAGCCGATGGCGAGGAAGGCCTGAACCTTGCTTCCGAGGCCGTGCATGACGTGCTGATCGTCGACCGCATGCTGCCGAAGCTGGATGGTCTCAGCATCGTGCGAAAGTTGCGCGACAACGGGATCAAGACTCCGGTCCTGATCCTCAGCGCGCTGGCTGATGTCGATGAGCGCGTCAAGGGCCTGCGGGCTGGTGGCGACGACTATCTCGGCAAGCCCTATGCCTTTTCAGAGCTTCTCGCCCGGGTCGAAAACCTTGGCCATCGCGCCAGTCAGACTCCGCTCGAAACCAAACTGCGCGCCGTCGACCTCGAAATTGATCTGCTGACCCGCACTGTGGCGCGCGGCGGAAAATCAATTCTGCTGCAACCGCGCGAGTTCAAGCTGCTTGAGTATCTGGTGCGCAATGCCGGCCATATCGTCACCCGCACCATGTTGCTGGAAAACGTCTGGGACTATCACTTCGATCCGCAAACCAATGTGATCGACGTACACATTTCCAGGCTTCGCTCCAAGATCGACAAGGGTTATGACGAACCGATCCTGCAAACTGTGCGGGGTGCGGGATATATGATACGTGCCAGCTAGGATCAAACTCCTCCGGACCTCGACGTTTCGCCTTGCGGCGCTCTACCTGGTTCTGTTTGCTGTTTCGGTTGCTGCGCTGCTCGGCTATGTGTACTGGAACACCGCTGTTCTGCTGGAGCGGCAGACCGACGACACGATCCGCGCCGAAGTGCAAGCGCTGGCCGATCAATACCGCATCCGCGGTCTCAACGGCATTATCGATACCATCCGCCGCCGCAGCAATGACGACAGCGGCTCCGTGTATCTTCTGGCCGACAGCGCGGGCCAGCGCATTGCCGGCAATCTCGCCAAGCTACCCGCCATCGCCGACAACACCGCGAGCTGGATCGAGTTTCCGCTGGATGTCGAACGCGGTCCGGCGCGCGAGCATCATGTTGCACGGGCCTTTCACACCGATTTGGAAGGCGATTTCGAACTCGTCGTGGGCCGCGACGTAGAAGCGCTCCGCCAGTTCGCCAACATTATCCGCCGCACCATTTTCTATGCGCTGGCCATCGCCCTGGTGCTCGGATTGGGTGGTGGCTTGTTGATGAGCCGCAATTTTCTCAGGCGTGTCGATGCCATCACCGAGGCGAGCCGGACGATCATGGCAGGCAACATGTCGGGCCGCATGCCGGTGCAAGGTTCAAACGACGAGTTGGACCGGCTGGCTTTGGCGTTGAATGAAATGCTCGAACAGATCGAGCGGCTGATGGCGGCAATGAAGGAAGTCTCCAGCAATGTCGCCCATGATCTCAAGACTCCGCTGACCCGCATCAAGGCGCGAGTCGAAGCAGCGCTCCGTTCCGGCAACGAGGCGGAATACAGATCGGCGCTGGAGCGGACGGTCGATGAATCCGACCGCTTGCTCACGACTTTCAACGCACTTTTGTCGATTGCCCGTGCTGAAGCCGGGCAAGTCCAGAGCCGCCTCGTAGCACTGGATGCCAGTGCCATCATTGCCGAAGTAGTCGAACTCTACGAGCCGATGGCCGAGGAGGAGGGTGGCAATCTGGTCAGCGATGCGCCGGTAGGACTGAGTGTTCTCGGTGACCGCCAGCTGCTGGCCCAGGCACTGACCAATCTGATCGATAACGCCATCAAGTATGGTGCAAATTCGGGTGGCGCACCTCAGATTACGGTGACCGGACGGATCGAGGGCGACAAGGTGATGATCGCCGTTCGAGATCAAGG
>JANLTS010000477.1:0-8421 GCA_031363045.1 Hyphomicrobiales bacterium | reverse complement strand
CCAGCCAGGGTTTCGTCTATATCCGTTCGGAATATCCCGACGCCATCGCCATCATGAAGGAGGCCATTGCCAGTGCGCTGGCGGCAAATTGGCTCGGCGACAATATTCAGGGTACGGATAAATCCTTCTCGCTGGAAGTCCGCCGCGGCGCCGGCGCCTATATCTGCGGCGAAGAAACCGCCATGCTCGAAAGCCTCGAGGGCAGGCGCGGCATGGTGCGGCCGAAGCCGCCGATCCCGGCGCTGCAAGGCCTGTTCGGAAAACCCACCGTCATCAACAATGTCTTAAGCTTCGCCGCCGTGCCCTTCATCCTCACCAAGGGTGGCGCGGCTTACAGGAACCACGGCATGGGCCGTTCGCGCGGTACGCTGCCGTTCCAACTCGCCGGCAACATCAAACACGGCGGCTTGGTCGAAAAGGCATTCGGAGTCACGCTACGCCAACTGGTCGAAGATTTCGGCGGCGGCACTTGTACAGGCCGCCCGGTGCGCGCCATCCAGGTTGGCGGCCCGCTCGGTTCCTATGTACCCGTGAGCCAGCTCGACATGCCGATGGACTACGAAGCCTTCGCCGCAGCGGGTGCCATGGTCGGCCACGGCGGCCTTGTGGTGTTCGATGACTCGGTCGATATGGCGGCGCAAGCGCGTTTCGCCATGGAGTTCTGTGCGATTGAATCCTGCGGCAAGTGCACGCCCTGCCGCATCGGTTCGACACGCGGCGTCGAGGTCATCGACAAGATCACGGCGGGTGTTGACCGCGAGGCCAATCTCGAACTACTGGGCGATCTTTGCCAGACCATGACCGACGGATCGCTCTGCGCCATGGGCGGCTTGACGCCAATGCCGGTGATGAGCGCCGTCAAATATTTTCCGGAGGATTTCGACAAGCCCTCCCAGATTGCCGCCGAATAGGAGCAACAGACATGAGCCTCATCACCGAGACCGACTTCGGCACGCCCAAGTCCACAGCTGAAAAACTGGTGACGCTGGAAATCGATGGCCTCGAAGTCACAGTTCCCGAAGGCACGTCCATCATGCGCGCGGCGATGGAGCTTGGCACCAAGATCCCCAAACTCTGCGCCACCAACTCGCTCAACAGCTTCGGCTCGTGCCGCCTCTGCCTCGTCGAAATCGAAGGCCGCAAAGGCACACCCGCCTCCTGCACCACACTGGTGGCCCCTGGCATCAAGGTCCGCACACAGACGGATCGCCTCGCTGGGTTACGTAAAGGCGTGATGGAGCTCTATATCTCCGACCACCCGCTCGATTGCCTCACCTGCGCGGCCAATGGCGATTGCGAATTGCAGGACATGGCTGGCGCCGTGGGCTTGCGTGATGTGCGCTATGGCTATGATGGCGACAATCATGTCTTTAAGCGCCAGGCCGATGGCGCCGAGAATTTCCGCTTCAAGGCCAAGGACGAGTCGAACCCCTATTTCACCTTCGATCCCGCCAAGTGCATCGTCTGCTCGCGTTGCGTCAGGGCCTGCGAAGAAGTGCAAGGCACCTTCGCGCTGACCATCGACGGGCGCGGCTTCGCGTCTCATGTTTCAGCTGGCATGGACGAGGGCTTCCTCAATTCAGAATGCGTCTCCTGTGGCGCCTGCGTGCAGGCCTGTCCGACTGCCACGCTCACCGAGAAGTCCGTCATCAAGCTCGGCCAGCCGGAGCATTCGGTGGTCACGACGTGCGCCTATTGCGGGGTCGGCTGCTCGTTCAAGGCGGAAATGAAAGGCGATCAGGTCGTCCGCATGGTGCCTTACAAGGAAGGTGGCGCCAATGAGGGCCATTCCTGCGTCAAGGGCCGCTTCGCTTGGGGCTATGCCACACATAAGGACCGCGTCACCAAGCCGATGATCCGTGAACGGATCACCGATCCGTGGAAGGAAGTGTCGTGGGACGAGGCCATCGGCTATGCCGCCGCGCGCTTCACGGCGATTCAGGCGAAGTATGGCCGCACGTCGATCGGCGGCATCACCTCGTCGCGCTGCACCAACGAGGAAGTCTTCGTGGTGCAGAAAATGATCCGCGCCGCGTTCAAGAACAACAATGTCGATACCTGTGCGCGCGTCTGCCATTCGCCGACCGGCTATGGCCTGTCGCGCACCTTCGGCACCTCGGCCGGAACGCAGGACTTCAAGTCGGTCGATGCTTCCGACGTCATCATCGTCATCGGCGCCAACCCGACGGATGGCCATCCGGTCTTCGCCTCGCGCATGAAGAAGCGCTTGCGGGCCGGTGCAAAACTTATCGTCGTCGATCCGCGCCGCATTGACATGGTGGAATCACCGCACATCAAGGCCGCGCATCACTTGCAGCTGCAGCCCGGCAGCAATGTCGCGGTGATGAATGCCATTGCCCATGTCATCCTGTCGGAAGGTATCGAGGATCGCGCCTACATCACTGAGCGTTGCGACCCGGTTGAATTCGGGCGCTGGGAAGCCTTCATCAAGGAAGCCCGCAATTCTCCGGAAGCACTTGAACCCGTCACCGGTGTTCCCGCAGCCGAAATTCGCGCGGCGGCGAGGCTCTACGCCACTGGCGGCAACGGCGCCATCTATTATGGCCTTGGCGTTACCGAACACAGCCAAGGTTCAACCATGGTCATGGCGATGGCCAATCTGTCAATGGCCACCGGCAATGTCGGCCGCAATGGCGTCGGCGTCAATCCGCTCCGTGGGCAGAACAATGTGCAGGGCTCCTGCGACATGGGCTCTTTCCCGCACGAGTTCCCGGGCTACCGCCACGTCGGCGACGACACGGTGCGCCAGATGTTCGAGACCGTTTGGGCGACGCATCTCGACAACGAGCCGGGCCTGCGTATTCCGAACATGTTCGATGCCGCCGTCGAAGGCACGTTCCGCGGCCTCTATGTCCAGGGCGAGGACATTGCGCAGTCGGATCCCAACACCAAGCATGTGAACCATGCTCTGGAATCGCTGGAGTGCGTCGTCGTGCAGGACTTGTTCCTCAACGAGACCGCCGCCTTCGCGCATGTCTTCCTGCCCGGCACCTCCTTCCTCGAAAAGGACGGCACCTTCACCAACGCCGAGCGCCGCATCAACCGTGTGCGTCAGGTCAAGGCCCCGATGCAAGGCAAGCATGAATGGCAGGCGGTGTGCGATCTCGCCACGGCGATGGGGTATCCGATGGCGTATGAGTCCTCGGCGGCGATCATGGACGAAATTGCCCAGGTGACGCCGACCTTCGCTGGCGTCTCCTTCGCCAGGCTTGATGAATTGGGCTCGATCCAGTGGCCGTGCAATGACAAGGCGCCGGAAGGAACGCCGCTGATGCATGTCGGCGGCTTCGTGCGGGGCAAGGGCCGTTTCGTCGTCACCGAATTCGTGGCGACGCCCGAACGCACCAACCGCTCGTTCCCGCTGATCCTGACGACCGGCCGCATCCTGTCGCAATATAATGTCGGCGCCCAGACGCGGCGTACAGACAATGTCACCTGGCACACGGAAGATGTCCTCGACATTCATCCGCATGATGCCGAGACGCGCGGCATCAGGGATGGGGCGATGGTGTCGATTTCGAGCCGCATCGGCGCCACCACATTGCGCGCCGTGATCTCGGACCGCATGCCGCAAGGCGTGGTCTACACCACGTTCCACCATCCGGTGTCGGGCGCCAATGTCATCACCACGGAGTATTCCGACTGGGCCACCAACTGCCCCGAATACAAGGTGACGGCAGTGCAGGTGACGCTCTCCAACCAGCCATCGGAGTGGCAGATGGAATGGGAAGAGCGCGAAGAAGAAAACAAGCGCATTGGGGTCAAGCCACTTGTCGCGGCGGAGTAACGTTGTCGCTCTCGGGTTGAAGGGCGGCGCGATTGTGACATCGCGCGGTGCTCACGGCACCTTGCACACGCTCGGCGGTGACATAGCCGCCGTGTGGCAGGTGCCGGAAGAAGTGCCCGTCGCCCTGCTATTCAACTCGCAGAACCACGCGGTGATGATGGCGACGCCCGCCGACTTCGAGGACTTCGCCATTGGCTTCGCGCTGGCCGAAGGCATCATCGCCAAGGCCCATGATGTATCGGGCGTCCTGGTGCTGCCATCAGAGCAAGGCTATGCGGTTGATCTTTCGGTGGTGGAGAACAAGCTCAACACCAGCCGCATGGCGAAGCGGTCGCTTGAAGGCCGCACCGGTTGTGGCCTCTGCGGCATCGAGGACATCAAGGACGCGATCCGCATGCCGGGCCATGCCGTGCCAACGGTCGAACTCGGGCCCCAGGCCGTAGCCCGCGCCTACGAGCAATTGCCCGCCCACCAGCCGATGAGCCGCATCAATCGCACAGTGCACGCCGCCGCCTGGTGTTCCGTAGACGGATCAATTCTGCTGTCGCGCGAGGATGTCGGCCGCCACAATGCCCTCGACAAGCTCATCGGCGCCCTGGCGCGGACAGGAACCGACTTTGCGTCGGGCTTCGTTCTGATGTCCAGCCGTTGCAGTTTCGAACTTGTTCAGAAATGCGCCGTCGCCGGCATTGGTGCGTTGGCTACGGTTTCAGCACCCACCGCGCTCGCCCTGTCGCTGGCACGCCAGGCGCAACTCAAACTCGCCGCGCTGTCGAGCCGCGGCGTCATGATCTTCGACCAGGAGTAGTTCACATGGAAATCCGCGACATGGTGCGCATGGCCAACCAGATTGCCGCGTTCTTCAATGGTGCGGGCCACGAGCTGGCGGTGAAGGATTCAGCCGAACACATCAACAAGTTCTGGGAACCGCGCATGCGCAAGGCGCTGATTGCCCATCTCGAACAAGGCGGTGCCGATCTCGACCAGACGATCCGCGATGCGGCAGCGCTCATCAAGCGTCCGAAGCCGCAAGCCGCCTGATCACTTGAAGAGTGCAAGCGCCTGGACGGCGTTGTTCTTCATGGCGCCGATCATCATCTTGTCCATGAAACCGCCGTGCACGCCGTAAACTTCCAGCGCCGCATCGAAGCTGGCGATTGACTGCTCCACCTCGGCCTTGTTCATGCGGGTTGTTCCCAGCATGAACTGGATGGTTGCAATGTCCTTCATGGCGGAGGCCCAGTCGAGCGGCGACTTGTCCTTGTCGGTGGCGGCCATCACTTCCTCGAGGATGGTTTTTGCCTCCTCCATGATCACCACATCCTGCTTGATGATGCCCTTGCCCTGCAGCGCCGTTGCCAGCCCGCTCGACACCGACATCCAGTCGGACGGGAAGGCCTCGCGGGTGAACACCTCGCGTGCCGCGCGATAAGCAGCAATGGCTTCGTCCGCCAATTTCTCATCCGCCTTGTTAGACGCGATGGCCGACAAGGTGGAGGCCAGGAGCTGCTGGCTCTCCGCCCATTGCTCGGCATTGATATCCTTGGCGCGCACGACGAGCGCTGCCCGGAAAGCGGCAGCCGCATTGTCGAGGTTCTGCGGCTGCTGCTTCATCATGCCGATGATCTGTTGCGTCATGCCATAGGAGTTCTGCATTTTCGCCCAGAACATCGGTGAGCGCTCACGGGTGATTTCGGTGAAGGACTGCTCGAAATAACCGGCGGCAGTTTCAAACTCCGCGATATTACCTTCCATTGCGCCAACATTGGTATGGGCGATGCCGATGTTGCCAATGGTGTTGCCCCAGTCGATGGGAAAAGTCTTCCGGTCGAAGACGGGAAGGATCTCCTCGTAAACCTTGATGGCTTCACGCACCTTCGCGGCATCGCGTGCATTGGCACCTTGCACCCGCAGCGTAATGGCGAGATTGTTCTTGGCCTGAGCCCATTCGATGCGATTGGTCTGCGGATCGAGAATGGCCAGCGCCGCAATCAATTTCGCTTCGGCCTGCTTGTAGCGCTTGGCATCGCCATTGCGGTCGGCCAGGGCAATGTCGAGATTGGCGGCATTGAGTGTGTCGAGTGCCCAACCGAAAGAATCGGTGGTCTTGTCGCGCTTGGCGAGTGCCATGCCGAAAACCTGTTCGGCTTCGGCATAGAGACCGGCATCGTTGCGGCGCTCGGCGAGTGTGTTGAGCGCAATTCCGAGATTTGAGTATGCCGTCGCCT
Organism: Hyphomicrobiales bacterium; assembly: GCA_031363045.1. Classification (GTDB taxonomy): domain Bacteria; phylum Pseudomonadota; class Alphaproteobacteria; order Rhizobiales; family Aestuariivirgaceae; genus Aestuariivirga. The sequence goes on along the minus strand of JANLTS010000477.1, from coordinate 2,385 downwards.
GCTCCTTGGCCGCTGCTCCGTCCACGGACAAGGCGTCGCGGTAAAGCGCAATCGCCTTTTCGACTTCGGCGGTTTCCAGCACGCGCTCGCCCCGCAGCAAATAGGAATTGGCGAGGTTGTTGACGGTCTTCGCCCATTGCAACGGGCTGTCGCGGCGCGACACGAAGTCCAAGGCCTGTTCATAGGTGGCGATGGCCCGCAGCATGACCTCTTCACCACCGCGATAGCGGAAGATCGTCTGCAAGGCATCGGCCTCACGGGTCTTGTACTTGGCAGCAAGCGTGCGGTCGGCCTCCTTCACCCAGTCGAAGGCGGCAGCGTAATCGGTGGCCGCACCTTCAAAATCGAAATCGATCTCGGCGGTTTCGGCGCTTTTCATCAGCACCTCGGCGTTGGCGATGCGCTTGGCTTTCAGTGCCGCCTCGACCTGTTCGATGGTATCGCGGCTGTCTTCCACCGCGAGCTTGGCCTCTTGCAGAAAGCCGCGGGCCGCTTTGATGGCGCCTTCACCGATTGCCATGTCAGCAGCCGCCACCAACCGCATGATCTTCGGGTCATCAACCGACAGCGCCTTGCGCTCGTCGAGGATGGTTTTGATGCGCGCGGCTTGAGTGGTGAGTGCCACTTCGAGGCTTTGTGCATCTTGGGGGATTTCGGTTTCGCCCAGGGCCGCCAGTACACCATAGAGAGTGCCGAGCGGCACGCTGCCGGCAGCGGCAATGCGCTCTACCTGCTGGCGCTGCGGATCGGGCAGTGTTGAAATTGTCAGAAGCAGCTTCCGCCGTTCGCCAGTGATGACGCCATCCTCGCCTGCGGGAAGATTTTCCGGCACGCCAAAGAATAATTGCTTGCGCAGGCTCTCGTTCACCCAGGGGCGCTGGCGCGTTTCGGTCTTGAGATAGACCTCCTCGGTCACCATGCGCATCACCAATCCGAACTCGCTGCCAGCCATGGCCGAAAGGTGGCGGAGGATTGCCGCCGCATAGGGGCTGTTGCCGCCGGGTTCGCCGTCGAGCGCGGGCAGGCCCGGTTCGGCGGCAAAGCCGATGATGGTGCCGATGCTATCGGTTTCACTTTGCTGAACGGTGGCAAAGCCACGCGGCGCGCCAAGCCCGGCACCGCTCATCTGCAGCGCATCACCCTGCTTTCTTGCAATGGCACCGGGCGGAAATGGATTGGAGCGGCAAGCGTCGATCAGGAAGATGGTCAGCGGCACCTTGGCGCGCAGCTCATCGAGGATGCCGCTCAGCGGCACGAGATTCGATTCGACACTTTCCAGCGCCGCCAGATCGGCATCGACCGGCACCAGCCAGTTTTCGCCGCCGGCCTCAATGCCATGGCCGGAGTAATAGATCACCGCCACGTCGGCGCCCTCGGCGTCATCGGCAAAGCGCTCGAGGTCGCGGCGGAGCTTTTTGGCATCGCGGTCAGTCGAGCCCGAGACATCGAAACCTAAATCCTCGAGCAGGCCTTCGATGGCGCGCGCGTCGCTTTCCGGGTTGGTGAGGGGGGCGAGATGTTGGTATTTCGATTGGCCGATGACCAGCGCTACGCCCCGCAACGTTCCTTCTGCGGCATGGGCCGGAGGCAGGAACATCAACGAAAACAACAGAATGGCTATCAGTCTTATCATGGAAATCGGCGCCGCCGGGGCTTTGGCAAGCGCCAGATGTGATCGACAAGATCGTCAACACTAAGGCCTTCCTCGGAATAGGCTTCGTGTTTCACGCTGATGCCTGCTTCGTCCACGGTCTCCTGGCGGCCGGACACCAGCGGGTGCCACCATGCCAAGGATTTTCCTTCATCCAGCAACCGGTAAGCGCAGGTTCCCGGCAACCAGCCCAGAGAGCTGACATTCTGGGGTGTCAGGGCGACGCAATCCGGCACTTTCTTGTGGCGGTTCTTATAGTCGGTGCAGCGGCAGGTCTCGATGTCCAAAAGCTTGCAGGCGGCACGGGTGTAGAGGAACTCACCAGTATCCTCGTCCTCAAGCTTGTTCAGGCAACAGCGGCCACAGCCATCGCAGAGTGATTCCCACTCAGGCTTGGTCATTTCGGCCAACGGCTTGGTCTTCCAGAAGGGATCGGCGGGCATTGCCCTTTGGAAGCGATAGCTGCGGCAAAGTCAATGCTGAGCCGGTTCGATTCGAACCAGGCCGTTAACCCCGGCTTAACCACATACTGGCGCCTCGCGGCGGCCGGGCTATACTCCAGTTCCTGCGGCGTCTTGGCCGCATGGCCCGTTTTCGTCACAATCGCCCCCTATCGGGGTTGCAACGCCCTGCTGGTCCGCCGCCCTTGTCCAACGTTCCGCCCCGATCATCGCTTGCCGGAGTTTTGTGGAGAGCTGACGCTGTCGTCAGCACCGCAATTTTTGAGACATGGG
>JANLTS010000458.1:0-8214 GCA_031363045.1 Hyphomicrobiales bacterium | reverse complement strand
ATCGGGCTCACCGCCGGTGGTCAGTCCGAGGCGGTCGCGCATGCCTTTCTGCGAGAGTTCGCGCACCGGACCGATCGCCTCACCTTCGCGCAGCTCTCCTGCCGCCAGCCCGTCAGCACCTATGACGATTTCATTTCCGGGCCCGAGTTTGCGGCCTTTCAACAATCCGGCCCGCTCTAATGCCACGGTGTTAGCCCAGGCGGTGTGATGATCGGGCGAGAACAGCAGCACCGGCCGGTCATTGATGATCCGGTCAAGGTGATGGCGGGTCAGCGGCTCATGCTCTGACAGGATGACATAGTCCGTCTGCTCGCCGATAATCAGGTCATCGCCGGGATTGTCCGCCACATAGGCCAGCATGCGGGCTTTCAATTCGTCGAAGCCGCGGGTGCCATAAAGCTGCAGGTGTTCCAATTCTGCCGCTCCGGCGAACAAGTGCATGTGGCTTTCAACGAAACCCGGCAGCACTGAGCCGCCCTTGGCATCAATGACGCGGGTCTCAACCCCCTTCTCACGCATCACCTCCACTTCAGAGCCCAAGTGGCTGATCCGATTCCCTGAAATGCCAATGGCCTCGGCCCTGGGTTTGTCCCGGTCCATGGTGAGGATTTTGCCATTGGTGATGATGAGGTCGACGCTCATGCGAGGGGTCCGTTCCTGTTGAAACCTGAGTGCTTTGCACTAATGCCAAACTCCAGTGACGGCAAGACCGCGGGCACTGGCGTTCAAAACCAGTGACGGCGCCATAATGTCACTTCCCCGGCAGCGGCAGAGCCGTTAGACAGGCCTCGAAACTTGCAGGTCGATAGGTCATGCTGCTCCGTCCCCTCCTTGCCGCTCTTGCCCTCGTGGTGGCGGCAGGCGTAGCCAAATCCCAGGAACGGCAATGGACGCTCGATGCCAGCGATCAGGACGCCTATCTGATCTTCGGCGTACCCGATACTGATGATGTTGGCGTCAGTCTCTGGTGCCCCGTCCGCCAGGGCGTGGTGAATATTTTCCTGCCCGAAGTGGGCGAGAGCCAGGCCACCGGCCAGGACGTGATCATGACGGTCACAGCCGAAGACCAGTCGGCGGAGTTCAAGGGCAAGACCGAGGAAAATCTCGATGCCGGGGTTTCCAGCGTCGAAGGTCAATTGCCGGCCGATCACGCAATCTTCGCAACACTGCTGAAAACCGACCGCTTCCACATCAAGGCGGGCGGAGAAGACCAGGTGTTCCCCTTGATCGAGGCCGATCTCGCCAGCCTCGTCGAACTCTGCCGCAAGAACTGATCAGGCCGCCAGACTTGCCGCCAGCCGCCGCGCCGTCACGAGGCAGCAGCGGTCGGCTTGCCCATCGACCTTGTTTGGCCGAAAATGCCGCTGGAAGGCATCAAGCACCTTGCGCGTCGGCTCGTCGTGACTGCCGGTCACCGCGATGCCATAGCCATAGGCTTGCAACAACTGCTGTAGCTCCGCCATCTCGTCAGCGGAGATTGCGTTGGCATCGGGCGCTGACGGCTCAACCCAGTGGCCTACGCCTTGGATGTGCAGCCAGCTCCAGTCGAAACGTTCGCCCGGATCGATCTTGCGACCGGGTGCCACATCCGAATGCGCCAGCACCATGCGTGGTGCGATGTCATGGCGGCTCAGAATATCGCGGCACAGCGCTGCCACTGCTTGCATCTGCTGAAGTGGAAAATCGCGATAGCCAATATTGTGCCCGGGATTCTGAATCTCGATGCCGATCGAGCGTGAATTGGTGTCCGGCTCGCCCTGCCACAGCGAGGCGCCGGCATGCCAGGCCCGCATTTCCTCGCCCATCATCTGGGTGATGAGTCCCGCCTCGTCGACCAGATAGTGGCACGAGACGCCAGATTGCGCGCTGCACAGAACATCGCGCGCCGCGGCCGCACTCGCCATGCCGGTATAGTGCAACAGCAGCATGTCGGGTTGCCGCCCGTTGCGGCGCGGCTCGACATTGGGCGCCAGCACGAATTCATGCGCCAGGCGCGAACGGATCACGCCGCCCTCTCCCGCATGATCTGCTCATAGGCTTCATTGATCTTTTGCAACCGCGCCGTGGCGATCTCGATCATCTCTTCCGGCACGCCAGCCGCAATATGCCGGTCCGGGTGATACTCGCGCACCAGCGCCCGGTAGCGTGACTTGATCCCGTCAACCGGAGCGTCGTGCGCAACCCCGAGGATCAGATAGGGGTCATCGGCAACCGCCACATGCCGTGCGCGGATGCGGGCAAAATCCGCTGGCGCAAATCCGAAGATCTCCGCCACCTTGGCCAGAAACCCGTGTTCGCCGGGATGAAAGGCATTATCGGCCTTGGCGATGTGGAACAGCCCGTCGAGCACATCCTCGAGCACGCCTTTTCGCGCCGCGAACAGCCCGGCGATCTGCCGCGCATAGGTCTCGAAACCCGCCGTGTCCTTCTTCGCCATGTTGAAAACACGCGCCACCGATGCCAGTTCGCCGTCCGGAATGTGGAACACCTGCTTGAAGGCGGCAATCTCGTCGTCCGTCACCACGCCATCGGCCTTGGCCATCTTGGCGCCCAGCGCCACCATGCCGATGGTGAAGGCAATCGAAGTCTCAGGCGCTGTTGGATTGGACGCCGCCAGCGATTGCAGAAAGCCGCCGATTGACGAACCGGCGGCGGACAGGACTTCGGCAATACGGGTCCAGATCGACATGATGCGTGGGGCGTTTGGAGGAGCGAAAGTTTGGAGCGAATTCAGCCGCGGCGGAAGTAGTGGTTATACTTGAAGACCGGCACGTCGATGTCACGGCCCTGGGCCAGCAACTGCTCCACATGCCAGGCACGGCCGGCGGTCCACACCGTCGCCCACAGCACCGGCACGAAGCCCAGCGCCAAAAATCCATACATCACCACGTCCGGCAGGCCGATCAATTTCGAGAAGGCCCAGACGGTTGCCACCATAGCAGCACTCGTCATGCACAAGATCATGAGCGTCGCGCCAGCCGCCGCCAACGTGCAGCCGAATTGACTGAACGCTTGGCCACTTGTCTTGGGTGCTGTATCGGGCTTGATGATTTCCTGTTCCATGCCGCTCCATATGCCCCCGGCGACGGCGAAAAGCAACAGCCAGCCCCGTGACCGCGTTGACTCAAACTTACAAGATTATGCTTTAAGTATTTGTACTAGCGGCAATAAGTGCTTCCACTACGGCGATTTTGTAGGTCCAGGTGGATGTGGTTGCGGTGTGCCCGGTCAGCATTGGGGCCGAGAACAGTGTGAAATTCACCGCAAGCATCGTCGTGGACTGTATTGAGAAAGCGCCGTTCGCTGGAAGCCCCGCGCCACCCCTGCTCGACGGCAACCTTGCGGCCGCTTTCGAGCGTGAAGGCGGCGATGTCGATGGCATTGCCATACCCGTGCTCGCTCATCTTGGCGCCACGCACATTGTTGCGCGGCCGGCATGAGTAAGATGCAGCGATATCGACGCCGACAACGCGCTCGCCAAACTCGCGTCCCGCCGAGGGTTGCACGGTGTTCTCAAGCCACACCCGCAACGGTTCGGCCATGCCACAGTTCAGTGTGGCCGGCTGGCTAAAGGACACAGAACCGATCGACTCGACAGACCATGCGTTGCGCACCTCGCAGCCATTGCTTTCAGAGATATCGCTGATCTTGGAAGCTTGCCCGATCCGCGATGGTTTCACCTCGCAAGACCCTTCGGGCGCCCTGAGGCCCTCAGTCTGAAAATAGGTCTTTTCCGACGAACCGCAGGCAGCAAGGACAGCAACGGCGATGACAGCGGCAAGCACATTGCGCGGGATGATCATGAGATAACTCGACTGAACACATCGGAAAGGACTCCCAGTTAGGTGCCTCAGAGTTAACAAAGTGTTCGATTGATTGAGGTCAATGCCGAAGCGGCACCACCATGCGAAATTGAGAAGCATCACAGGAGCACCAGATGATCCGCAAACTGACGTTCATGGTCGTGTTGATCGGCTTGACCGCTGTCTCCGCAGCAACCGCCTTGGCCAATTCCACCGCCGAACCTGCAGCGGGGCAGCAAGGCAGCATCAGCATCGAACTGGGCAAGATCGATTTCCGCACCTATTGCGCCGCCTGCCATGGCATCAGTGGCGTTGGTGACGGCACGGTGGCGGAGTTCATGACCATCACCGCCGCCGATCTGACCAGATTGTCGTGGAGAAATGCCGGCATCTTCCCACGCCAGAAAATCATCGAGGTGATCGACGGCCGCGCCGACGTTCGCGTTCACGGGCTTCGCGATATGCCGGTGTGGGGTGACTGGTTCAATGCCGAAGCGGTCAGTCCTGACACCGACGCTGCCGCAAGAGAAGAAACCGTCCGTATGCGGATCGATTCACTCGCCAGCTATATCGAGACCCTGCAGGTGAAATGAGAACTTTTGATGGATTTCACGGCCGGATAAACTGGCCGATCGCTTCTGTTTTGCGCAACTGCGCCAGATCCGTGGTATCCGGCAATTGCGGCTTGTCGCGGCTGGCCGAGACGAGGCAAAGGAAACCCAACGGCGCATCGTCTGCCGCGCGGAATTGATGCCATTGCAGACTCGGCACCTCGATCAGGTCATGCTCGGCAATATCGCTCAGCTCGCCGCCGACAAGGCAGCGGCCCTTGCCACGCAGGATCAGCACGTAGTGAATGTGCTCATGGCGTTCGAGTGTCGAATGGCCGCCAGGTTCAACCTCAAAGTAGCGCCACTGCGCCGGTAAGTTATCCTGTCCCTCGAACAGAATCTGCCGGGTCACGCCCTTGTAGGGCCCGCCCTCCTTATAGGCGAGGACAGGAACATTTTCCCAACCGAAATCCTTGAAACGCCGGACCGTGCTCAACGCTGCTTCTCCTTGGCGCCCGCCACGGCGCCTTCGAGTGCGGTGATGAAGGCGAGTGCACTCACCTCCGGATCGGGCGAATAGCGCAACAGCGCGCCGCCGATCAGCAGTGCTGTATCATCGCCGAAGACATCGACCATGGCCCCGACCTTCTCGATGGTCATGCCGCCAGCCGGCGATGGAAATGCCTGTTTGAGCGAACCGAGCGGCCCACGCAACGCCACCGCCAGGTCCTGGCATTCCTGCCCGCTGAAGGTGAAGCGCCCGCCGGAATTGGGAAACACTGAAATGTCGCTCCCGAAGATGCGGAACAATGTCCCAAGCAGAATGGCCGGTGTCATGCCGTGGCGCGGATCGTGAAAATGCGTGCCGGTAAACGTCGGATGCGTCATCACCGCCAGATCGTATTTGCGCGCCAGATGAAAGCCGGTATCAGGCCCGATCAGCATTGGCGCAACGAGGATGCCGTAGCAGCCTTGTGCCTTGGCAAACGCCACCTGCGCCTCCACCTGGTCGAAGCGGCCAGCGATCATCGGATAGTAGTGCGTAACACGGCCGGTCTTGGCATTGGCCGCCCTGATCTCGTCCTGGATGCGCGTCACGCGCTCCTCGAAGGGATGGAAATGTTGGTCGATCAATCCATGATCGTCCTTGATGACGTCAAGCCCGCCCCGCGCATAGCCACCGCACAGCTTCGCCAATTCCGCAGCCGAAAGACCGAGCGGCTTGATCGCCGTCGTCGCCAGCGGCCTGCCGTGAACATTCAAGTCCTTGCGGATGCCTGCAATGCCGAAACGCGGACCACCGAAAGCCTTGAGCTGCGCATCCGTCAACTGCACGTCGATGATCTTGATGCCGCGGCGGATCGAGATGTTGCCGAACAGCACATTGAGCAGATTGGGAATCGCATCATTGGCAATGTCAGTGCGGTAGCTGATCCGCACATCATACTCGGTGGGCGTGCCTGGCCGTTCGGTGATCGTCTCGACAATGCCGACGATGCCCGCCTCCCAATGGCCGGATGGCACGCAGTCCTCCGGAATCTCCACCGTTTCCTCGATGCAGATATCTTTGGCATGCGCCGCAATGGGGCGTGAATCGTCAGGCGTGACGCGATATGTGACGTGGAAGCGGGGAGCTGTCATAGCGGGAGAAGAGCATCAACGGCGCGACGCCGTCAAGGCGCGGCGCATCACCGGTTGAGGGCTTTTACCAGCTGACTGACATCACCGCCGCGCTTCGAAAGGTATGACGTGAAGATGCCGCGCTGCAGGTAGGTGAGCGAGAAACCCAGAACCTTGACATCGGTGACCCGGTAACGCCCGCCCTGCCAACCAAGGCGCCAGACAACGGTGTAGGTCTGGCCCGACAGCAAGTACACCTTGCTCGACACCTGGACATTCTTGCCTTCGGTTACGGTGGCTTCGCCCAACACATACTTGGCGATCGGGTACTCGCGCGATTGGTCGGCGAAATAGCGCGCCATGAAGGTGGCGACGCCGGTGTAATAGCGGTCGCGCTGTGCGCCGGAAAGCTTGGGCCGGTATTGGCCGAGCGAATAGTCGCCGATGCCCGCCACATCGGCATGGCGCTGGATGGCACGCTTGAAGCTTGCCACCGTGCCTTGCCGGTGGGCATTGAGCATGTCCTTTGCCACCTTGCGCATGAAAACCATGGACGGGTGTTCGGCCCGGGCAACGCCGGGCGCAACCAGACTCAGCACCAGGCCCAAGGCCACAGCACGCCGCGACAGGTTGCCTGCCAGGCCGCTGACGCTTTTACCGTTGCAGCTATCCGCCATGATTCGCCTTCCCGTTCGCAACCGCCGAGAGCTTTAGGGGAGGACTTCGCAGCCCGTCAACCGGAAGGAGCATTCGTCCTACCAGGTTTCCGCCTCGCGAAGCTCGTTGAACAGCGGATCGAAATCGCCCTTCGACTTGGTCAGAACCTTAGTGAAGCGGTCCTTCATCGAGATCGTCATCCACACGCCCTTGAGGTTGACATCGCTGATGCGGAAGCCGCCGCTGGACGGAATCAGCCGCCAGCGCACTTGCTCGCGCCCGCCACCCTTAAGCTTGATGGCGCTCATGATGACGGTGAACTTGCCCTGTTTCGTGGTCGATTTGATCTCCAGCTCGGTGCCGCGGAAATCCTCGAGATAAAAGACGAAAAGCGCGGCGGCATAGTTGCCGACCAAAGTGTAAAACTCGGCCTTGCGATCCGCCGGGATCTTCTTCGAGTATGGCCCCAGCGCATAGTCGGCGACGCCCTTGAGGTTGATGTAGCGGTTCATCAGGGCGGCGAACTTGCCGCGCAGTTCCGGCCCCTTCTTGCCATTATTGGCAAGGCTCATCACCTCATCGGCAATGGAATTCACATAGTCTTCGGCGGAGGCGGCAGCCCACGCCGGCTGGGCATTCATGAATGCCGCCGCAAGCATCAAGCTCGCCAACTCGCGCCTTGTGAACAGGCGTTGAACCTTCTCAGACATCGTACCTCCTTAGCGTCCGGATATGCCCTCCAGATGCCATTCTGCCACATGGCCGCTGAAATTTGAAGAAAGGAAGGCCAAGTTCCCGATCAAATGGTTCATGTGCCGCAAGTTCAGGCAGAGGCAGAAGGGCGATTGAAAAACACATAAAGATATGTTTATATGATTATGGAGGTATTGCCAAGATGGATGAACTGCTGTCGGGACTGCGCGCTGCGGCGGAGGCTACTCGCGTGCGGATTCTGTTCATTTTGGCGCATGGCGAGGCCAATGTCAGCGAACTGACGCAGATCCTCGGCCAGAGCCAGCCACGCGTCAGCCGTCATTTGAAACTCATGGCCGAAGCCGGACTCATCAGCCGCCACAAGGAAGGCAACTGGGTGCTGTTCCGCCTGCGCGAGGAAGACATGGGCGGCGCCCTGGCGCGCTCGATCGTCGATCTCCTGCCCGGTGCTGATCCGGTTCTGGCCGGCGATCTGGCACGGCTTGAGGATATCCGGGCCAAGCGCGCCGAAGCCGCCGCCCAGTATTTCCGCGACAATGCCGCCCGCTGGGAACAGTTGCGTTCGCTGCATGTACGCGAGGAGGACGTTGAGCACGCCATGGTTCGGCTGGCCGGAAAGCAAGCCATCAAGCTGCATGTCGATCTCGGCACCGGCACCGGCGCTGTGCTTAGGCGCTTTGCATCCCGCGCCCAGCAAGCGATCGGCATCGATTCGAGCCGCGACATGCTGGCAATCGCCCGCGCCAACATCGAGGCCGCCGGCCTCCGCAATGCCCAGGTCCGCCATGGCGAGATTTATGCGCTGCCCTTCCCCGACGGTTTCAGCGATTTCGTGGGATGCGACCATGGCGCCGAGCGGGGCGTAGCCG
>JANLTS010000451.1:0-23704 GCA_031363045.1 Hyphomicrobiales bacterium | reverse complement strand
CCACCCGCGCTGCCTGGCTCTATTTCGTTGCAGGCCTAACCCAGGCACAGATCGACACGAAGCAGCATTGCCGTGACCGGCTGCGTTCCGCTGACTGTGTCCACTATGGGGTTGGGAGTTTCCGCGCCTTCCATCAGAGTGTCCCTCAACCGTGCCGGTGAAACGACGTCCAGGAGATATCGAGCGGTGTGTCGTTGGTCAGGGCATCGAGCAATGCCGAAGTCAAGGGCAGGGCTTCCACCTGCAGTTTGCCGGATGCCATCATGGTGCGCAATGTTTCCGCCACCGCGACGCCGAGTTCGGCGCCCTCGATGGTATCACCCTTCATCGGGCCTTCCTTGGTCTGCTTATAAGTGAGGCCACGGCCAAGATTAATGCCGAGCCGCGAATTGCGGCCTGCCTGGCAAGTGACGTAGAGATCGCCCGCCCCCGGCATTCCCCAGACACTGTTTTCCGCACCGCCTAACGCCTGCGCAAGAACCATCAGTTCACGGATGGCTTGATCGAAAATAATGGCAGCGGCATTGTGATTGAAGGCGCGGTTGCCGGTGGCGGCGAGGTTCTCGAGATGGCCCGCCGCCCAACCCACTGCGATGGCGAAGAAATTCTTGAACGCGGCGCAGATTTCCACGCCGGTCACGTCCGCCGACACCCGGGGATGATAATAATTTGTCTCCAGCATGGCGCAGAAGCGTTCGGCCAAGGCCACATCTCGGGACGTGATAACGGTGCCGGTGTGACGGCGCACGGCTAGTTCACCGGCGATGCAGGGACCACCGACGGCGGCAATCGCCAGATCAATGCCGGTGCGGCGCTTCACTTCGGAAGCAACATGATCCGGTAAGACAGTCAGTTGCGCCTGTTCCGGATGCATGCCCTTGGTGATCATCAGAATGGGAACCGGGGCTTTCAAAGTCTCGCAAAGCCGGTCGATGGCCCAAGGAATGCCCGCTGAGCTGACGCCAAGGATGATGAAGTCCGTATCCATTGCAAGCGCCTTGGCGAAATCCTCATGGTGAAAACCGGTAACACCATCAGGCAATGTCACGTCGAGCCTGGGATGACGGCCCGACGCGACGACGCTGTCAATGATGGTGCGGTCGAGATGGGTGCCGACGAGGCGCACCGCGTGGCCACGATCCCGTGCCGGCAGGCACATGGCAGACCCCATGACCCCCGCACCCAGGACAACGATGGTGCTCACGCAATCACCTTTCCGCTTTCGGCATCGAAAATGTGGACGCGGTCCATCAGGGGCGCGAGATCGATATCGGTGCCACGCGACAGCGAGACGCGATCGCTGGTGATGGCGCAGACTTCCTGGCCACCCATGTCGGCGTAGATATGCATCTCGGGGCCGGTCGGTTCGACGACCGTGACCTTGGCCGGCGTGCCCTTGCCAAGTTTCAAATGTTCCGGCCTGATGCCATAGACAACCTTCTGGCCGAGTTTTGCCCTATGAGACTTGGGCAGTGCGAGAACAGTGCCTTCGGCGAGACGCACGCCATCGGTGACGACTTCGCCCTTCAGCAAATTCATCGAGGGAGAACCGATGAATTCGGCCACGAAGAGATTGGACGGCCGGTCATAGACAGCAAGCGGCGTTCCTTCCTGTTCGATATAGCCATCGCGCAGAATAACGATCTTGTCGGCCATGGTCATGGCCTCGATCTGGTCGTGGGTGACGTAAACCGTGGTAGTCTTGAGACGTTCGTGCAGTTCCTTGATCTCGGTGCGCATCTGGACGCGGAGCTTGGCATCGAGGTTCGACAGCGGTTCATCGAAGAGAAAAACGGCGGGATTGCGGACAATAGCGCGGCCCATGGCGACGCGCTGGCGCTGACCACCAGAAAGCTCGCGCGGGTAGCGATCAAGGTAGGGTTCGAGATTGAGAATCCTGGCGGCCCATTTGACCTTTTCGTCGACCTCGGACTGCGGGCGCTTGGCAAGGATGAGCGAGAAGCTCATGTTGTCGCGGACCTTCATGTGTGCATAGAGCGCGTAGTTCTGAAAGACCATGGCGATGTTGCGGTCTTTCGGGTGAACGTCATTGACGCGCTTGCCGGCGATTTCGATATCGCCTGATGTGACCGATTCAAGTCCAGCGATCATCCGCAACAAAGTTGACTTTCCGCAACCCGAGGGACCGAGCAGAACCACGAAGGAACCATCCGCGATGGTGAGATCGATACCGTGCACGACCTCCAGATTGCCGTAGTTCTTCTTGACGTTCTTGACTGTTACCGATGACATGTGACTATCCTGTTTGCGTCTGCGCCATTGGCGAACTGAAGGGCCCTCATCCGGCCTGCCGGCCACCTTCTCCCATGGCTTTGCCACGGGCGAAGGCGCAAGAGTCGATTGGCCTTCTCCCGCCGCAGGTGGGAGAAGGTGCCCGAAGGGCGGATGAGGGCTACTTGCGGTAAGCTTACGTGTCTCATTGTTCATCCCGGTCGAGGAATTCGTCGAGGAGGCCTGCGTCGTCCGCGAGGTCGAGGAAGGACCAGCGGTTGCGGACGTCACGGGCATGTTTCATGGCGTCGCGCCAGAGTTTGCGGGGCAGGCCCAGCTCGGTTGCCGTGGTGGGTCCGCCAGCCGCTGCGATGGTGGCCTTCATTTCGGCAGTGTCCATCAACATGGGGCGAATCTCGGCTTGCAGTTCCGGCCAGAGGTCCGCCAGCTTGCGGTTGAAGGCTTCGGCACCGGCGCGGTCGAAGGACTTCTTCTTTGCCTCGGCATAGCACATGCGGCCGATGTCGAGGCCGTAGCGTTCGACGAACTCCGCTTCGACAATATGGGTGGCCTTGATGAGCGGCGGACGATCGAGCGCCAGCAATTCATGGTGGAGGCGGGCGATGGCCAGCGAGGCAACGCCAACTTGCTGGCCGTGGGTTGTTCCCGGATGGGCGGGCCCTGCGAACATGTCGATCCAGTGCGAGACCTGATGCTCGCCCATCGAACCATGATGCGAGATGCCGGTAAAGCAAACGCCGAGGCCGCACAACGTCAGCACGCGATGCAGATGGCCATTGGCGGCGATGTCGTGCTTGGCGAGGCCCGCCGCTGATTTGACCATCGCTGGCTCGTCGCCGCCGATCAGCGTGTAAGGGATGCTGGAGTAAAAAGTGCCGAACAGGCGGTGAGACACCCACCATTCGACTTGCGCGGTGGGACGGCAAAGGGAATCGCCTAAGCCCGCCGCCGAGAGCCAATGCGGCGCAGTGGCCGAGACTTTGAGATCGAGAAAAATACCGCGCGGCGCATGGGCGGGGAGCGAGGTTTTGTAACCATTGGCGAGCGTTACAGAGGCAGTCGAGGCGGCATAGCCATTCATCGAGGCGGCGGTGCCGAAGGTGGCGTAGCGACGGCCATCCTTAAAGGTGGCATATTTGCAAATGTCGGAAACGGAGCCCGAGCCAACGGCGATGATGGCATCGGCGTGGCGGGTCTTGTCCTGGACCATGGCGATGGCCGGCTCATCGCAATGGATGTTGCCGGGGAGCACGAGTTCATCGATGGTGCCGAGCGCCTTCAGGTGTTTGGCGACGCGGCGGCCCATGGCCTCGTTGGTGTTGACATCAGAGACGACGGCGATGCGCTTGCCGAGCTGCAGGGGGGCGACGACATCGGCTTCGCCGCCATCAAGCGACTCCTCGATGCGGATCGTCTCGAAGGGCACGGTGGCGGCCTTGTTGGTGGCGGGATCCTTCCAGCGCCCGGCAACGATTTCGGCGATCAGTTCGTTCCAGTCCGTCACGCTTTGCCTCCGGCGGCGAAGTTGACGAGACGCTTGTTCCATTGCGAAAGGCTGGGCCAGAGATCGGTATAGATGGCGAGCAACTCCTGATAGCGCTTGTGATCTTTCGTCCGTGGACGGAAGGTTTTTGACGGTTGCCCGGACATCGCTGAAGATGCGGTGGCGATGGTCTTGTACCAGCCGGCGGACTTCGCGGCGGCCATGGCGGCGCCCAGGGCCGAAGCCTCGGCGGTTTCGAGGCGTTTGACATCGCGGCCCGAGGCATTGCTGAGAATCTGGCACCAGAGATCGGACCTGGAACCGCCACCGGCGGCGGCATAGTGGGTGATAGGCGAGGTCGCGCGATCGACCATGTTGGTCATCATCGCCTGCTCGAGGGCAACACCTTCGAGGAGCGCGCGGTAGACATCGCCGCGGCTGTGGTTGCCAGAGAGGCCGGCAATGACGCCGCGGGCGCCCGTGTCCCAATAGGGTGTCATGCAGCCGGACCAGTAGGGCACGAGCACCAGGCCATGTGCGCCGATGGGCGACGCCGCGGCCTCGGCTTCGAGTGCCTTGAAGATGGCTGGGTTGGTGGCCGGGTTGACGTTGAACAGGCGCTCAACCATCCAGTTGACGAGAAACGTACCAGTGCGGATGGCGGTTTCAAACGAGAAGCCTTCTTCACCCACGGCAACGAGGCTGCGGAAAGATGGATCGATGGCATAGGCGGCACCGTAGCTGCCGGAGACGGCGGCGGTGCCGAGGTTCACATAGGCGCGGCCCGTGGTGAAGATGTTGGCGCCGGTGCCGGCGCATTGGCCATCACCACCGCCAGCGGCCACCGGCGTTCCGGTTTTGAGGCCGGTGAGTTTGGCGGTGGAGGG
This sequence comes from Hyphomicrobiales bacterium, assembly GCA_031363045.1. Classification (GTDB taxonomy): domain Bacteria; phylum Pseudomonadota; class Alphaproteobacteria; order Rhizobiales; family Aestuariivirgaceae; genus Aestuariivirga. The sequence continues at coordinate 19,081 of JANLTS010000451.1, read as the reverse complement.
CGTCACTTCGCCCATGATCTCACCGGGACGATAGAGCTTGGGCAATTGCTGGCGCGTCAGGCGAGCGGCCTGCAACAATGTGTCGGACCAGTCGTAGGACTTGACATCGATCAGGCCCATGGGATCGGCGGATGAGACCGAGGTCGCCCAATGGCCGGTGAGGAAATGCGTCAGGACGCCGTGGACTTCAGCGGTCATCGCCGTCTTCGCCCAGAGTTTCGGCATGTGGGTGGAAAGCCAACGGCAGCGGTAGAGGCAGGGGGTCACATCAGGGGGCTTGCCGGAAATGCGGTGGATATCGTCACCCAGTTCGGCGGTGATGTCCTTCACCTCCTGGTGGGCACGCTCGTCGAGCCAAAGGGTTCCGGGGCGGAGTGCCTTGTCCTTGGCGTCGAACTGGGCGAAGCTTTCGCGCTGGTTCGATATCGAAACGGCGGCGATGCGTGAAGCATCGACTTTCTTGGTCAGTTGTTTCAGTGCCTTGGTGGCAGCGCCGGTCCAATCGTCAATCTCCTGTTCGAACCAGCCGGGCTTGGGATTCGACAGCGGCACGGCGGCGCGGCCTTCGGCAACGGTACGGCCATTGCGGTCGAAGGCGATGGCTTTGGTCGCCGTGGTCGAGCTATCGATGCCGATGACGAGATCGCCGCGCATGGGTCACTTCTGAGGAATGACGGAGGTGGCGGTAAGGCCACCTCCGCAAGTTTGACAGGGAGTTTCTTAGAGGAGACCGGCGTCGGCAACGGCCGCGTCGATTGCAGCTGCAATGGTGTCCATGCACTTCTTGGCGTCGCCGCCGAAGTCCTGGCCAGTCAGCAGTTTGCCGAGGTTGACGGGAATCTCGTTGTTGGAGAAGCCAGCCCACAGCGGCATATCGGGTTCAGACGCCATGTCGTTGTTGATGGTCTCGAGAACGACTGGCAGATGCCGTGTCGTGCCGGGGCCGACAACTTCCTTGGCCTTGACGCGCGGGTCAGCGAATGACGAGATGCGCATCGGAGCAAAACCGCCGCCCAATGTGCAGCGGGTCATGATGTCCTTTGAACAGGCCCACTGCATGAAGATCCACGCAGCATCGACGTTCTTGGAGTACTTCGACAGACCAAGCACCGAGCCGCCCTGGTGACCCCAGTTGGGGATTTCGCCGAAGCCTGCTTCAGCGACCGGACGCAGGCCCTTCGAGCCCTGGATCGGGCGCTTGGCTTCCCAGAGACCCTTGACCTTGGAATCATCGGCATCGAGACCGGGCATGAACTCATCCCAGGAATTGATGAGGGCAACCTGACCGGAGGCCATCATCTGCCACTGACCATCCCACGTCGAGTTGGTCGATTCTGCCGGTGAGTTCTTGAGCAGTTCCTGATAAATCTGCAGGCCGCGGACGGCTGCTTCATCATTGCCCTTGAACTTCTTGTCGGCACCGAAGATCGAACCGCCTTCGTTCCACACAACCTGCGTCCAGTCGCAGTTCAGCGAATAGTGACCGGACTTGGCCTGCAGGCCCGTGCCGAACATGCCGTTGGCCTTTTCGGCTTCGGTGATGAACTTCGCGGCAGCCACAAACTCGTCGACCGTGTTGGGCGGAGCGATCTTGTGCTTTTCGAGGATGTCCTTGCGATACATCGTCGTCATGATCGGAATGTCGAAGGGAATGCCGACCCACTTGCCTTCATAGAGTGCAAGTCCGTCCACCAGGGGCTTCGAGAAGTCATCCCAGTCCATGCCCGGCATGGCGAGGTCGGGCTTGTCCTTGTAGTACTGGATGGGGTCGATGGTATCCTGAGCGAAGGTGGCAACCCATGATTGGTCGAGATAGTAGAGATCATAGGAACCGAGTTGGCCCTGGACGTCCTGCGTCGCCTTGGCGAGAACCTGTTCGAGGGGGACGATCTCGATTTCGACTTCGATGCCGGTGGCTTCCGTGAATTCGCCCTTCAGCTTGTCGAGAACCACCGTCGGAGGTGTTGCTTCGGACGTGTAGCGGATCTTCGTGCCCTTGAAGGGTGCCGAAACATCCTTCAACCATTTTGCCATCTCGGCGTCTTGCGCGTAGGCCGCATCGCCGATGAAGCTGCCACCGCGATCGCGGCGGGTGTTGCCCAGCAGGGCAACGTTGAAGGCGGAGAGGCCAACGCCGGCCATGCCGATCTTCTTCAGGAAGTCACGCTTGGAAATGCGGCGGGCGGCGAAGTCGCGGGCCGTATCGGCGATGAACGTCTTCTTGTCGTAGTCTCTAAAGCTCATAGAAATCCTCCCATGGGTTTGAGCTCAGTGGTCTCGCGCGCGTTATCACTCCTTCAGGGAGCCGAGGGTGAGGCCGCGCACCAGATGGCGTTGGACGAGCAAGATGAAAACGAAACTCGGGATCGCCGCCGCTGTACCCAGCGCCGCGATGAAGCCCCATTCATTGCCCGTCGATGTAACGAAAGTTTGGATCATGACCGGAACCGTTCGGATGTCGGTTGTCAAGAACAGCGACAGCAGGAATTCCGTCCACGAGAAAATAAAACACAGAACCGCCGAGGCGGCAACACCGCCGCGCACCATCGGCAGCACGATCCGCCTGAAAGACTGCCAGCGCGTGGCGCCGTCGATCATCGCGGCCTCGTCGACATCCTTCGGCACATCGTCGAAAAAGGATTTCATCAGCAGCAAGGCGATGGGAAGGTTCATAAGGGCGTAAATCATCATCAGGCCGAGATAGCCCATGTAGAGATTGTCGGTGTCGCGCATGCCGACGCCCTTGTAGATCGTCACCAGCGGAATGAGGATGGCGATGGGCGGCATGAAGCGCTGGCCCAGCACCCAATTGAGGAAGCTGGTACGGCCTTTGAACGCCATGCGCGACAAGGCGTAGGCCGCGAACACCGCGACACTCATGGTAATGGTTGTGGCGCCGATCGACACGACGATTGAATCGAGGATAGCGCGGCGGGAATCATAGGCTTCGGTGCCGGCGACACCCATGCCGATGCCCTGATCAATGGCAAGCCCGGAGCGCGACAGGCCGAGCAGCGTCACCGCGTAATTCACGAAGGTCGGCACGAAATCGAAATAATTGACGCGGTCCTTGTCGAAAATCGCGGAAATCGGCTTGATCGACGTCAGTGCCCACCAGAAAATCGGGAACATGAAGAGGCTGGTGACGGAAACGGCGGCAATGTCGCGCAGAATGCGGATAGGGCGGGACTGTTCCATCAGAGCTTCACCTTGAAGACTTTCATGAACACCGAGGACACCACGATGACGATGATAAGCGTGAGGAGCGCTATGGTGGATGCGTAGGGGAAGTCGGCGTTGCCGAAATAGATACGGCCAGCGTAGGACGTCAGGGTTTCTGTGGCGGTTCCCGGACCGGAATCCGTCATCACCTTTACATAGTCGAAGGCGCGGAAGAGATCGATGCCGCGAATGAGAACGGCGATGGCGATGACCTTGGACATCATCGGCAGCGTGAGTTTGAAGAAGGCCTGAACCGCCGTGGCACCATCAATGGCGGCAGCCTCGAAGGGCTCCTTGGGAAGTGATCGCAAGCCGGCCAGCATGATGAGCACCATGAAAGGCGTCCATTGCCAGACTTCGGCCAGCAACACGCCCGCCATCGCCGTGCTGGCGGTGCCGAGGATCGAAAATCCGGTGGGGAGCAAACCAAGTGCGATGATGCCGCGGCTCAGCACGCCAAACGAGCCGTTGAGCATCAGCAGGAACATCATGGCGGTGACAGCGGGCGGGATGACCAGTGGCAAAGTCAGCATGGCACGCAGGAGGCCGTAACCCTTGCGGTCCGAATCGAGCAACAACGCGATCAGCATGCCGAGCACGAGTTGCAAGACGAGTGCAATTCCAGCGTAGATGAAGGTGTTCGCCAGCGCATCCCAAACGCGCTCATCCTTCAGGAGTTTGCCCCAATTGTGGGTGGGGGCAAAGGTCAGCTTGCGGGTGACGGGATGCTTGCGTTCGAGCGACAGGAAGATCGCATAGAGCAACGGGTAGACGCCGAATACAATCATCAGGGCCGAAGCCGGGAACAACCACGGAAATGGATGTTCAGACGACAGCCAGCGAGGCAGCCATGTATGGCGCGGCACTAGGCTGGCGGCTTCCCCTGACATTCCCGGTCCTCCCACCGCTACTTTTGTGGCTGTCGTTTGACGACTGCGCTGTTGTGATTTTGAAATTGCAAATGTGCAGGGAGAGTTGGCAAGAGTCAACTGGTCATGTTCGATGTAACGCAAATCTCGCAATTGCAGCAATATGTTGCGACGCAAGAGCGGGCTAAGGAGGTGGTGCCTGACGGCCCATTCTTGTGGGGGCTGCCTGCTCGGCTTCACCCCATCCGTCCGCTTCGCGGCCACTTTCACCATGCTGCGCATGGAGAAGGAGAAATCAGAGTTGGTGGAACTTGGCGTCTTGCTGATCGAGGCGTTTGCGGATCTGGGTGACGATGAGGGAATCATCGGGCACGCAATTGTCATAGGTGAGGCGCTCTCCGGCCTTCACCGGCTTGGTGACCCGGGCACCCTGGGCCAGCCCGAGCGGAACGGCGTTGGCATTCCGGGCCTCAGCATGGGTCATGGCCCAGGCGCGATAATCCCATTCGCCAATCCGTCCCAGCACGTCACCAGGTTTCAGGTCGCGCTTGGCCAGCGTCACCGCCTCGGCAACGGGCTGTTCCAGCGGCACCATGTCGGCGTGGCGGTGGAGCACGGCGCGGGCCGCCGACAGCGGCACCTCCAGGCTGGTGAGATGATAGGGGCGGAACAGGCTGAAGTATGGACCCTTGCCGACCTTGAGATCGATCATGCGTTCCTGCAGGCGGGGGTGATCGCTGGTGACGATGCAGAATACCCCCGGGGCCACGCCCTTGCCGATCGAATAATCGACGCAACCGGACTTCGACAATACGCCGCCAGCGGATTTCGGGATGAGAACCGAGGCCAGTTCGTCGCGTGTGGCGGCAGGGCCATGCATGCCCGGAACATCGGGCACCAGGCCGGTGCAATTGGCGATCGCCACCATTTCGATCATGGTCTTGGAGCCGTCGACGAATTCCACCAGCATGCGGGCGTTCATGTTGCGGGCTTCCGCCTCGGCCTGGTATTCCTCCGGCACGGCATCGAATTTCAGTGGGTTGTTCTTGCCCTTGCCGGCGCAGATGACTTCAAGGCCGATCGATTGGGCAAAGCCGATGAGCTCGATTGTCGCGGCCGGTTCATCGCCAGCAGCACCGGTATAGACGACGCCAGCGCGGCGGGCGGCCTCATGCAGATGGCGGCCGATGGTGATGTCGGCCTCGACATTCAGCATCACGACATGCTTGCCATTGGCAATGGCATCGAGTGCGAATTGCGTGCCGATATTGGGATTGCCGGTGGCATCAATCACGACATCGACGAGGCCCGAACGGGCCAAGGCATCGGGGCTTGGCGTAATGGCGAGCTTGCCTTGCTCGATGGCACGATCGATGGCGGCGGGTGTCTCGGCGTAGACGGTATGGTCATCTGCAAAGCCCGCCAAGGCCGCCGCCGCCTTAGCCTGCGGCGGGCGCATTTCAGCCACGGCGCCAAGGCGCACTCCCGGCATGCGGTTCAGTTGCACGACAATATCAGTGCCCATCTGGCCGCAACCCGCCAGACCGATGGTGACAGGTCTTCCCGCCTCGGCGCGGGACTTCAGTTCGGCGACGAGGGGTGAGACACCGGCAATCACGCTTACCTCTTGGATTTCTTCTTCTTGGACTTTTTCGGTTCGTCGCGGCGGACCGGACCAACGACCGAGAGAGCGTCTCCTTCGATCAGATCATCGGGCTGCTTGCCATAGGTCTTAAACCGCGCCAGCACGGTTGTCATCTGCGTCTCGTTCAGCAGCACAGGCTTGCCGGCGAGGAGCGATGCCCAGTATTGGTGGCTGATGGCTTCGACTTCGCCAGCACGCCACAGGGCATTGGCAAGGTCGTCACCGAAGGCGATCTGGCCATGATTGCCAAGCAGGCAGGCGGAGCGGTCCTCCATGGCCTTCAACATCGCGTCAGAGAGTGCCTGCGTGCCATACTCGGCATATTCCGAGCAGCGGATCGACGTGCCACCGGCGATACCAATCATGTAATGGAATGGCGGGATGTCTTTGCGGAGGCAGGCAAGCCCCGTGGCATAGATCGAATGGGTGTGGACCACCGCATTGGCCTCGGGCCGGTGCTTCAGGATGTCCATGTGCATGCGCCACTCGGTCGATGGCAGGTACTCGCCCAGGTAGCCGCCGTCAAAGTCCATCTCGACGATGTGTTCGGGCTTCATCTTGTGATAGGGGATGCCGGAAGCAGTGATGAGGAAACCCTCATCCGTCCGTACGCTGACATTTCCCGATGTGCCCTGGTTGATGCCTTCCTCGTTCATCTTGAGGCAGGTGGCGATGACGGCCTTGCGCAGATCGAGATACTTCAGCTTGGGCATGTTGTGAATTCCATATGGCATGAACAAGCCGCGCCTATAGACCGGGCCTCATGTCACATTCAAGTGTCCACGGCTGATTGACGCCCATGCGCGGAATGCGCAAGAGTGCCGGCGTTCAAGTCCGGGATCAAGAATGCATAGGTCAAAACCTCGTGGCATCGCAGTTGTCGATGTCGGCTATACCAACACCAAGATCTCGCTGTTTTCGCCAGAAGGGGCAATGGTGGCCGAGCACCGGGTGGCGAGCCGCCATGTGGAAGGGCCGCCTTACTGTCACATCGATCCGGAGCCCATGGTGGCGTTGTGCCGCGAAGCCCTGCCAGCGCTCGACCGCATCCTGCCCATCGACGTTATCGTGCCGTGTGCGCATGGCGCGGCCATGGCTTGTGTCGATGCGGCGGGCGGGCTGGCGCTGCCGGTCATGGATTACATCTCGCAACCGCCGCCCGGGATCGTCGCGGCGTATCGCGAGATTGCCCCAGGGTTTGCGGAAACCACGTGCACGCTGCTGCCCATGGCGCTGACGCATGGATTGCAGCTTTACTGGCAGGCTCAGGCGTTTCCGCAAGTATTTGCCCGGGTCAAGACGTTGATGACTTGGATCCAGTATGTCGGATTCCGCCTGAGCGGCGCGGCGGTGACGGAAATCTCGTCGCTGTCATGCCAGACACATTTGATGGATACACGGCGGCAGGAACTCTCCTCGCTGGTGCGGGGGCAAGGCTGGGCGCCGCTGTTTCCGCGCATGGCAAAGGCCTGGGATACGATCGGCCTGCTGAGACCTGAGTTCCGCGGCAAAGGCTTCCGTGGCGAGGGACGGGTGCTGGCGGGTGTCCATGATTCGACCGCGAATTTCATGCGCTATGTGTGCGCCGGGCTCGACCGTTTCACGCTGGTTTCGACCGGCACTTGGAGCATCGCCTTTGATCCTTCAACAGAACTTGACCAATTGGTGGAGGCGCGCGACACCAATACCAACACCGATGTGCTGGGCCGTACGGTGGCCTGCAGCAGGTTTTTCGGGGGTAAGGAATTCGAGATCGTGTCCGGCGGAGTTCCAGCCGGGATGGCTAGACTTGACGCGGTCAAGCAGTTGGTGGCGCAGGGCACACGGGTATTGCCATCGATGACAGATTCTGGAGGTCCTGTTCCTGGCAAGGGGGACTGCGGGAAAATCGAAGGTCCGCTACCGGCGGATGACTGTGAAAGGGTCTCTCTGGCAGCGCTCTATTGCGCGCAGATGGTCTCGGAACAGCTCGACGCCATCGCGTCCCGCCATGACATCATCGTCGATGGACCGTTTTCGCAGAATTCCGTGTTGCTACAGGTGCTGGCGCAGTTGCGGCCTGGCCAGCGGGTGCTGGCCTCGGACCTCCGCGATGGCACGACGGCGGGTGCCGCAGCGATCGCCCTCATCGATGACGGCGAGCTCCCCATCATCGGGCTTGAATTGACCGAAGTTCCGGCGGCGGATATTCCGGGCCTGGCCGCCTATCACGTAGCTTGGCAGGAAAAGGCTTATGAGCCCGTAGGCGAGGACGAGCCCTTACCATGAAAGAGAGTTGAAATGTTCGATCACATTGGATTTTCGACACCTGACCTCGAGCGGTCACGAGCTTTCTACGCCGCGGCGTTAGCGCCGCTCGGCATCCGCTGCCTCTTCGAGGTGACCCCTGAAATGACGGGCAGCAACGACATGTTCCTTGGCTTTGGCAAGGAGCGACCGCAGTTCTGGATCGGTACGGGAAAGCTTCACCAGCCCGGAATCCATATTGCTTTCACAGCGGTAGACCGCGCCACCGTCGATGCTTTCCATCGGGCGGCGATAGCGGCAGGCGGGCGCGACAACGGACTGCCGGGTCTCAGGCCGCAGTATCATGCTGATTATTATGGTGCCTTTGTGCTTGACCCCGATGGCCACAATATCGAGGCGGTCTGCCATGCGGCGGCCAATGCGTGATTAACCTACTGGCAAGATAGCAGGCGCATCATCATATTCCTAGAGAGGTGTGCCATGCGTATCGACCACAGGTTCGACGAAACGGCTCCGACCTTCACGCTCGTTTGCCCTGGCTACAGGGGACCACGCAGCCATGCCGGAGCTGCGCGAAGCGCAGGCAACCTGACGTTCACCATCGGTTCGGCGGTGGTCGCCGAGATCGATGCCGGCGACCTGGCCGAAAGCTGGGCCGCCGCGGAGGAATTGTCACCGGCCGAATCCGTGAAAATGACTGAAGTTGCCGCCCATCATCTCGCTGACATGCTCGATGGCGGGTTACCAGCGGCTGATCTCACCGAGGTGGTGACGGATGCCGCCGTGGTGTTCCTGCTGGCGATGCGGCGGAGCGGTATTTTGGACCCCAAGCGGATTCCTGCGTGCACCGTGATGTGGAACGGGCATGAAGGCAAAGAACATGTTGTCTTCGGTGCATGAAGGACAGCGCGCTTGAGAAGTTGCCACCGGTTTCCGCCGGAGACTACGGTCGTTCGCTGAGAGGCATCGGCTTCAATCTGCTGGTCAGCGATGTTGCCCGCGCCGTGACCTTCGCCACCGAAGTGCTTGGCGCCACAAGCTTTTTCGACAATGACGGGTTCGCGGCGATGAAGCTCAACGGCGGCGATTTCATGTTTCATGCCGATCATACCTACCGCCATAACGCGCTGGCTGGGTTGGTGGCAGGTCTCGAGGGCCGCGGTGCCGGCGTGGAACTCAGGGTCTATGGCTGCGATCCCGATGTCGCCGAGGCCAGGGCGCGGGCCGGTGGTTGGACGGTGCTCGCCGGCAGTATGGACAAGCCGCACGGGCTCCGCGAATGCATCATACTCGATGACGACGGTTTTGCCTGGGTGCCGGGGATCGCAATCAAGGGCTAGCGCTTTCAGGCCGCCTGGCCCGGTCGCCAGTCGAAGACAGCCGTCACAAAGTCCGTGGTGTCGTTCAGAGCTTCGTCCAAGAGCGACAACGGTGTCATTGCCTTCGTTGCGATCTCGCCCAGCATCTCACCGTAATCATTGTGAATTCGGGCGCCGAACTTCTCGGCCAAGCGCTGCATGCGGCTGTTGTCGCGGGCGCAGATCATATGCACCTGGCCGATGCCGCGGTTGCGGGCGGCAGCGACGATGCGGTCCATGAGGGTTGAGCCGAGCCCGTGGTGCTGGTGATCCTTTTCCACAGCGAAGGCCGCTTCGGCGGTGGCATCGCCGAGGGCATGGAGCGAGCGGAGTTCGGCTGATGCATGCATTTCAGGGCCGATGAAAGCCCCGAAAATCACGGTGCCGATCCGACGTGCGGTTTCGGCGTAATCATTGAGGAAACTGTCGCTGACGGCCGAACCGAACCGTGATTGACGGGTTTCTTCATCAAGTCTGAGCAGATGACGGCGGAAGGCAGCGGTATCAAGCGGCCAGAGCTTGCGGACACGGTAACGCGCGGCAACATCATCCATGATCTTCGTCTCCCGTCATTGCCGGTTTAATTTCGATTTGTGAAATTAAGATTATGCTGCGATGCAATAAAGGCAAGATGACGGCTGCGTCGCGATTGTTGCATGACTGTCCGGCACATCAGGAAACGGTGGAAATTCCAGCTTTCAGAACGGCTTAGTACTACTCCGTCAAAGGCTCGACGCCGCACCAGTCGGCGATGAACTGGGCGATGACGGTGGTGGTGCGCTGCACTGATGCGAGATTTACGCGCTCATCGAAGCCATGGTGGTTTTCGCCGATGGCGCCGTAGTTCAGGACCGGAATGCGGTCATAAAGCGCGTAGACGCGGGCGTCGAGATAGGCGGTGGCGACGGCGGTTTCGAGCGGGCGCTGCATGACCGCCTGATGGGCGGCGGCGAGGGTTTTCTCGGCCTCGCTGCCGGGTTCCAGGTGATAGCCTTCGGCGAAAAAACCATTAAACGTGAGTTGCGGCGGGCTGTTGGCGAGAAAGCCATCGTGATGGGCAAAATCCTTGACGCAATCTTCGATCTCGCGCGCCGCTTCTGCCGCGGCAATGCCCGGCGGGAAGGCGATGCGGCAATCAATCCGGCACCAGGCGGGAACCGACGAGGCCCAGTCGCCGCCCTCGATCTTGCCGATATTGAAGTTGAGCGGATGATCAAGGTTTTTCAATAACTTATGGCCAGAAGCTTGTACATTCCAGCGGGTTTCCAACTCGCGAAGCGCGCCTACGACGCGGTAGGCGGCGTCAATCGCATTGGCGCCAGTTCCCATGTTGGCCACATGCACCGGATAGCCCCGCACTTCGAGTTGGAACCACAAGACGCCGAGATTGGCCCTCGTCAGTGTTTCGCTCATCGGCTCCGGCACCAGGGCGGCATCGGCGCGATAGCCGCGCAAATGCGTCATCAGGGCGCCATTGCCAGTTGATTCCTCCTCGACGACGGATTGCATGTAGACGGTGGCGGCGGGCTGCAGGCCGAGGCGTTTCAAGGCATCAAGCGCGTAAACCGCTGAAGCGACACCGGATTTCATGTCGCCAGCACCGCGGCCAGACATCCAGCCGTCGCGGATCACCGGGTCGAATGGTGGAGTTTGCCACATGTCTTCGGGCCCGGTTGGCACGACATCGACGTGGCCTTGCAGGATCAGCGAGCGGCCGGTTTCGGTACGGGGGCGGTGGACGCCGACGACGATGGGTGCGCGCGAATGTGTTGACGAAATCCGCGAGCCGCCGGGATGGCTGGTGATGGTGGCATCATCCATGGCGAAGACATCGACGGCCATGCCGCGCTGGCGCAAGCTTCTCGCCATAAAGTCTTGAATTGTATGCTCATTTCCGCGCGTCGAGGGAAAGCGCACGAGGTCCTGGGTGAAGGCGATTTGGGCGGCGAAGCCTTGCGCCACTGATCGGGTGATGGCGTCTCGAAGCGATGTCTCAATTGGCATGGTGAAGGTCTCCGCCAGATGATTGCTAGGGGTATTGGGTGGTCGAGTCTACTGCCCCTTGCGGGCGTTGGCCGGGGCTTCTAGTTTGCCTGTTGAAACACAATGGGGGCGTGACAGCTATGGTCAAGGACATCGGGCATTTCATCGGCGGCAAACACATCAAGGGAAATTCAGGAAGATTTTCAGATATTTACAATCCCAACACCGGCGAAGTTCAGGCCCGTGTGGCGCTGGCCTCGGCGGCGGAACTGCGGGGTGCCGTCGAGAACGCCAAGGCGGCGCAACCGGGCTGGGCGGCGAAGAACCCGCAGGTGCGGGCCCGGGTGATGATGCGGTTTCTGGAACTCGCCCGCATTCATGCCGAAGAGCTGGCGGGGCTCATTTCGATCGAACACGGCAAGACCATTCCCGATGCCCTGGGTGACCTTCAGAGAGGCGTTGAAGTTGTTGAATTTGCTTGTGGAATTCCGCATCTACTGAAGGGCGAATTCAGCGATGGGGCAGGCCCCGGCATTGACATGTATTCGATGCGCCAGGCCTTGGGCGTGGTGGCCGGCATCACGCCGTTCAACTTTCCGGCGATGATCCCGTTGTGGAAATGTGCCCCCGCCATTGCCTGCGGCAATGCCTTTATCATGAAACCTTCGGAGCGCGATCCGTCGTGCCCGATGCGGCTGGCGGAGCTTTTCCTCGAGGCTGGGTTGCCGCCCGGAATCCTCAATGTTATCAATGGTGACAAGGAATCTGTTGACGGCATTCTGGACGATCCCGACATTGCCGCCGTTGGCTTTGTGGGGTCGACACCGATCGCCCAGTATGTGTATTCCCGCGCCACGGCAAATGGCAAGCGGGCGCAATGCTTTGGCGGCGCCAAGAACCACATGCTGATCATGCCCGACGCCGACATGGACAAGGCGGTGGATGCGCTGATCGGCGCCGGCTATGGCTCGGCCGGCGAGCGCTGCATGGCGATTTCGGTTGCCGTGCCGGTCGGAGAAGAGACCGCTAACACGCTGATTGAAAAGCTTATTCCGCGCGTCGAAGGTTTGAAGATCGGCCTCTCCTCCGACCGCGAGGCGGACTATGGCCCGCTGGTGACGCAACAAGCGCTCGACCGCGTCAAGGGCTATATCGACATCGGCGTCAAGGAAGGCGCCACATTGAAGGTCGACGGGCGTGGCTTCCGGATGCAGGGATATGACAAGGGATTTTTCCTTGGCGGATCGCTTTTCGATAATGTTACCAAGGACATGCGCATCTATAAGGAAGAGATTTTCGGGCCGGTTTTGAGCGTTGTCAGGGCCAAGACCTATGACGAGGCGCTGAGCCTGGTGAACGACCACGAATATGGCAACGGCACGGCGATTTACACGCGCGACGGCGACACGGCGCGGGATTTCGCCTCGCGCTGCCAGATCGGTATGGTGGGCATCAACGTGCCGATCCCGGTTCCCTTGGCATATCATACGTTTGGCGGCTGGAAGCGCTCGAGCTTCGGAGACCTGAACCAGCATGGACCCGACTCGATCCGCTTCTACACCAAGACCAAGACAGTGACGGCGCGCTGGCCAAGCGGCATCAAGGAAGGGGCGCAGTTCTCGATCCCGACGATGCGCTGAAGTGGTGTAAAGGGGTCGAAAGGGGTACGAGTCTTGCCGTGTTTTGCACGTCTTTTGGCGTGTTTTGGTGTGCGGTTTTGGCGGGTTTGGCGCAAAAGTGGTTGACTCGTGTCAAGTAACTTTAGCGTGTGTTCTTGACAAGAGCCAACCTTAGATAGAACCACTGCCTTGGCATCACCAAGACAAGCTTTCGACTCCTTGCCATGCGTGTGGTGCATAGGAATTTGTTCGCAGTTGCGAAGTGATTTGTCCTCGCCCCGCGCGAGCGGGGAGAGGAAAGGGGCCCGCCGCGACGCGGCGGGATAGGAGAGGGGCAACCGGCGCCACGAACAAGAGACCGGTTTCTCTTGTCCCCGCTCACGCGGGGCGAGGACCGTCACTTCGGGACGAAGTAGTGGGGGTCGGCCAGCCGGGCGGCGCCGGTGAGGGTCTCGATGACGCGGGCGACGCGGTCCTTCCTCTGGGCGGTGTTGCGGCCATCGAAAGCCGAGGCAACGGCGGATCAGGAAAATTGGGTGCCGTCCACCAAATCACCTTAATCTCGCAACATCGCCTACCCATCATCGTAGTCCTCAAGTTTACCCAACAGCTCTTACCGCCAGCATGCAATCTCTCGGCAATCCGCATACTGTCAACCCTGCAACCACATGTTAACTACGACGTTGGCAGAATCACAGACTGGATCATGGAGGCCCCAACGCATATGGCGAACGCGGTGCTACACACAATCGGCTACGAAGGAAGTTCAATAGACGAATTTCTTGGCACACTTCTATTGACTGGCGTAGACCTATTGATTGACGTGCGAGATGTTCCGATTTCTCGAAAGAGGGGATTCTCAAAGACCGCGTTGGCTGATCGACTCGCCGGCAATGGAATGGAATACATCCACTTGAAGGGGCTGGGCGATCCGAAGCCGGGACGGATTGCAGCGCGAGAAGGACGCTATGACGACTTCAGGCAAATATTTGGAGCCCACCTGAAGGGCCAAATCGCTCAGACGGACCTGATGCGTGGTATCCAAGCTGCTCGAGGTCGCAAGGCTTGTCTACTTTGCTTCGAGCGCGACCATTCAAATTGCCACAGGTGCATCGTCGCTGAAGAAATGGCCTCCAAGGGAGGCTTTCGACTCGTCCATTTAGGTGTAAGTAAGAGTGCATCTACAAACACCAACCTGAAGAATCCTCCCTACAACCATGATCCATTCGCCATCGTCGGGTAAGTCCGAAGCAGTTGTCATCATCAAAGCGGCACCGCAAGTTGGTCAACGACATGGTGAGACAGTGTGTTGCGCCGGGATTGACCTTTATGGCAACTGGCTTCGATTGTACCCAGTATCCTTTCGCCAACTCGACGTTGGCCAGAAGTTCGGACGATGGGACCGAATTCGTTTCACTTGGCGTGCGCCGAATGATGATCGGCGCCCGGAGAGCCGGCGCGTCGATCAGCAATCGATTGAGATAGCCGGGAGCTTGAAGCCGTCGGAACGGGAAAGATTCCTCGCTAAGTCCATAGTAACCAGCGTCAATAAGGAGCGAGAGGCTGGAAAGTCTCTAGCGTTGTTGAAGCCGGAGATTTCTGAGTTCGTTGTTACGAAGAAATCTTCCCAGGAAATCACATTTGAGCAGACCAGGTTCGAAGACATTCGGGCGCAGGCCGACTTTTTTGCGAAAGAAGTGGTGCCTTATCATCCATGTCCATATCAGTTTCAATATCGGTATCGCAGCGACGATGGCGAGAGGTTTGGTACTTGCCAGGATTGGGAGATCGAAGCAACTTTCTTTCATTGGTCAAGATCCTACGGGGAAAAGAAAGCTATTTTAGAGATGCAACGAGTGTTCGGCGACGAGATGCCTAAGAAAGGCATACTCCTCGCTATGGGGACTCATTCACAGTATCCAGATACTTGGCTGATCAACGGTGTTGTTCGGCTAGACGAAGTAAGGCAGCAATCATTACTTTGATTGGACAGTACGTCATTCAGACATGACAGTGCATTCAGTTCAACATGCAGTAAAAAATTTAGCGGCTGGGTGACGAAGCGTCCAGTGCGGGAGGGAAGGAAGCTGGGTCCCGGCTTTCGCCGGGATGACGGAAGTTGGGGAGT
Organism: Hyphomicrobiales bacterium; assembly: GCA_031363045.1. Taxonomy (GTDB): domain Bacteria; phylum Pseudomonadota; class Alphaproteobacteria; order Rhizobiales; family Aestuariivirgaceae; genus Aestuariivirga. Next base: position 4,010 of record JANLTS010000451.1, on the reverse strand, counting down.
GGTGGGGGTGACGGATGGGGGTGGTGGCGACTCTTGCACCTGCCGCCCACTGCTGTACACAAGCGGGCATGATGAATTTGATGAGACTTGGCTGATGGCGCGCAAACGCCATACGCCGTTTGATGTGGCTCTCGCCACCGCCGAGACGCTGACGCATCGTTTGCCGGTGTTCTGGAAGGGCATCCTGACGCCGAGCCCTGCCGGCAATGCGGCGATCACCGAGATGATCGTCGAAAAGCAGGTGGCATTCACCGAAGGCGTGATGGCCATGCAGGCCGAGTTCCTGAAGCAATCGTTCCGGCCGTGGTGGATGTGGACCTCGAAGCAGAGCCAGGATGCGGCCAGCGATCTGGCAGAAGCGGCCATGGCACCGGCCTCGCGCAAGGTGAAGGCCAATGCCAGGCGGTTCCGGAAAAAGTAAGAGGGCCGTCCGGCATGCATGAGCTTCCGCTTGCCCCTGGCTATCACCCACTGCCCAAGGGCCATGTGGCGAATGTTGTCACCTGCCTCGAGATGCTGGCAATGCCGAAGCTGCGGCCAGTCGCAGCGGGTGGATTTTCGCTGCAGCCGATTGATGCTGACACGGCGCGCTTCCGGCGGCTGTTCGATGCCATCGGGCGCGATATCATGTGGATCTCGCGGCTCATCATCACAGATGAAAAGCTGCGGGCGATCATTGCTGATCCCGCCGTCGAATGCCTGGCGATGATGGACGGGGCAACCGACATTGGCCTTCTCGAACTGGATTTTCGCGAGGCGGGACAGTGTGAGTTGTCGTTCTTCGGCCTTGTACCCGGTGCCATCGGCCAGGGGGCCGGGCGCTGGCTGATGAACGAGGCGTTGACGCGGGCATGGGCCAAACCGATCTCGCGGCTGTGGGTGCACACTTGCAGCTTCGATCATCCAGCTGCACTTGGCTTCTATCAACGCTCCGGATTCAAGCCGTATCAAGTGATGGTCGAGGTGCACCCCGACCCGCGGCTGACCGGGCAGATGCCGAAAGATGCTTCGCCGGCTGTGCCGCTGATCGGGGCCTGAATCTCACTTACACATAATGCCCCATGGTGATGACCTCGGCGACTTCGGCCATGAAGGGGGCGATCGCGGGGTCGGACATGATTCTTTCATCCGCCGCCTTGGCGTCGGCGAGACTTTTCCAGGTGACGATGTCGGTGAAGCTGGTGGGGTCCTCTGTGTTGGTGACGGCTTGCCAGCCGAGGAAGCCGGGGAAGGCTTCGATATGCGGCCTCGCGGCGCGGCGGGCCAATTGCCCGGCCTGGGCATTTTTTACCTTGTAAACGACGACTTCGATGCAATGGGTCATGGTGGATTATCCTCTTTCTCTGGTGAACGGCCTTGGATAGAAGGGGCCGCCTGACAGGGTTCGTCAGGAACGAGGGGCCAACCGGTGATTCCAGACTTTATCCGCAATGCGGGGCATGAGCTGCCGTTCATACTGCTGTTGCTGGCCTTGCTGGGGTTCCGCTCGCGGGTGACGCCACGCGCCTCGGTGCTGATCAAGGCTTCGCCTGAAAAAGTCTTCGCGCTCGTTGATTTCACCGAGGGCGAGAACCAGCGCTGGCAGCGCACCAAGGTGACCTCGACGCTGGTCGACCCCTTAACCCAGATCTATCGCCTGGATTTCGTGACGCCGCTGGCGGCGGGTGCGGTGCAATCCTCGCAGGCGCTGTTCCGGGTGATCCGCCGCGAAACGCCCACCTATCTCGAGATCGACCGGGCCGGCCTCGAAGGCCAATCGGCCAACAACCAGTTGCTGAAGATGACGGCGGCGTTGACGCCGGAAGCTGGCGGCACCAGGCTGGTGATGACCTATCACTGGGGACCGCGGCCACTGCTTGCGCAGTTGCTGGCGCGCGCCGACCTGTGGGGCAGCGTCTTCCGCTTGCGCGGCCAGGCGGAGACCGGGACGCCCGACTATCGCTCGGACGCGCTGATTTCGGCTGGCGTTGCGGTGGTGACCGGCGTCATCTCGCTCTATACATTCGTGCTGGCTTTCGGCTGGATCATCGCGCCGTTGCTGGTGGTGGCGCTACTCATCCACGAATACGGCCATCTGCTGGCTTACCGGATGATCGGCCAGCCGTGGGGGCGGCTGATCTTTTTGCCGTTCCTTGGCGCCATCGCCGTGCCGCGCATGGGCTTCACCTCGCAAGGCCAGATCGTCTTTGCCGCCATGATGGGGCCTGCCCCCAGCGTGGCGGTGCCGTTGCTGGCGGCGCTGTGGGTGTGGGCGGGCGGCCCCCGCCCCGACATCGCGGTGATGATGGGGATCGTCGGATGCGGGCTCAACCTGTTCAACCTGCTGCCCGTGGAGCCGCTTGATGGCGGCATTGTACTTCGCTCGGTGCTGGCAAAGATCATGGGCGCTCATGCGCGCTTCGGCCTCATCGCGACGGGTGGTGCGATTATCGCCGCGGGGTTTGCCATCGAGCAGGTGCTGCTGGTGATCTTCGGGGCCTTGGCACTGCTGCTGAACATCCGTAAACGGACGATCGACCTTGGGCTTGAACCGATGTCACAACTTGCGGTGTCGATCTCGGCCTTCAGCTACATGTCGGTGCTGGCGGCTTACGCGGTGCTGCTGCGGCACTTCATGACATTCACTTGAGAAAGAATGGCGGCACTCCTCGCAGAGTATGAGCGGCGGCGGGTTTCGGGCGAACTGAAGCCAGATGCCGCGCAAGTGCAGGTGCTGCAACGCCTCGAAGCCCTGGCAACGGCACTTGAGGCCTTGCCAAAGACTGGCGGGCTGCTGGGACGATTGCGCAAAGCCGCCGTGGCGCCGCGCGGACTTTACATTCACGGCGATGTTGGCCGCGGCAAGACCATGGTGATGGACCTGTTCTTTGGTCTCGCGCAGGTGGAGCCAAAACGCCGGGTGCATTTTCATGCCTTCATGCAGGATGTTCACGCGCGGCTGCATGCGGCGCGGGCGGCGCACAAACAGGATGCGTTGGGGCCGGTGGCTAAGGCGATTGCCGCTGAGGCGCGTCTCTTGTGCCTCGATGAAATGCAGATCAGCGACATTGCCGATGCGATGATTGTCGGGCGGTTGTTCGAGGGCTTGCTGGCGGCGGGAACGGTGATCGTCACCACCTCCAACCTGGCGCCGGAGCAATTGTACCGCGACGGGTTGAACCGGCAATTGTTCCTGCCGTTCATCGCGCTGATGAACGAACGGCTGGACGTCATTTCGCTCGACAGCGCCACCGATCATCGGTTGGGGCGGGTGAAGGCGCATGAGACGTTCCTGACGCCGCTCGGACCTGAAAGCGATGCGCGGCTGCAGGACCTGTGGCGGCGGCTGACGGACACGCAGGCGGGCGAGCCGGTGGAGTTGGACGTGTTGGGGCGCAAGCTGCATGTGCCGCAGGCGGCGCATGGTTGCGCGCGGTTTTCCTTCACCGATCTGTGCGCGCAGCCCTTGGGGCCGGCGGACTATCTGGCGCTGGTGCGGGCGTTCAAGACGCTGTTTGTCGAGCATATTCCGGCGCTGGGACGTGAGCGGCGCAATGAGGCCAAGCGCTTCGTCATGCTGATCGACACACTCTATGATGGCCACGTGCGGCTGGTGGCGAGTTCGGCGCAAGCTGCTGACGGCATCTATCCGGCGGGCGACCATGCTTTCGAATTCGGCCGTACAGTATCACGGCTGAAGGAGATGCAATCGGCGAGCTGGTGGGGCAAGAAGATCGCGGAGACGTGAGGGTACCCCCAGGTCTCCGTACTGGCGGCGATCAGTCCTGAATGAGAAGTGTGGTGTAGCCGAGCTGGAATTGCGTCGCGCCGCCGAGGGCTTCGGCGTAAACCTCGACGGTGTGCTGGCCGGGCGTCAAGCTCTTGACACCGATGATGGTCGCACGTGCCAAGGTATCGAGAGCCTCGGTCTGATCGACGCTGCAGAAGGACTCACCACTGGTGTTCGTGGGTGAGATTTCGAGGCCATCGACGACGATATCGATATCGATGAACCCGTTCACCGGAGCGGC
>JANLTS010000378.1:0-3079 GCA_031363045.1 Hyphomicrobiales bacterium | reverse complement strand
ATCGAGGAGGTGTTGGACACCGTCGGACTCGCCTCACAATCCAGCCGCATCGCCGCGCATTTGAGTCACGGCCAGAAGCAATGGCTGGAGATCGGCATGCTGCTGGCGCAAGAGCCGAAGCTGCTGCTGGTCGACGAACCGGTCGCCGGCATGACCGACGATGAAACCGCCGAGACGGCGAAACTCCTGAAGCGCATCGCCAGGGAAAAAGCCGTGGTGGTGGTGGAACACGACATGTCCTTCGTGCGCGAACTGGGTGTGAAGGTCACCGTGCTGCATGAGGGCTCAGTACTGGCTGAAGGCTCGCTCGATACGGTGAGTGCGGATCCGCGCGTCATCGAAGTCTATCTGGGACGGTGAGCCGCATGATCAATCTCTCGGTTGCCAATCTCGATGTGCACTATGGCGCGGCCCAGGCGCTGCGCGGTGTGTCGCTCGAGGTGAAGCCCGGTGCCATCACCTGCGTGCTCGGCCGCAATGGTGTCGGAAAGTCCAGCCTGCTCAGGGCCATCATGGGATTGCAGCCGGTCAGCAGCGGCAACATCGCGCTCGACGGCAAGACTATCACAACGCTGGCGCCGCATGCCCGCGTCAAATCCGGCCTCGGCTATGTGCCACAGGGCCGCGAAATTTTCCCGCTACTAAGTGTTGAAGAAAATCTCAAGACCGGTCTCACGGTATTGCCGCGCGCCGAACGCCGTATCGGTGCCGATGTGTTGCGGCTGTTTCCGGTGCTGAAAGGCATGCTCTCAAGGCGCGGCGGCGATCTTTCGGGAGGCCAGCAACAGCAGCTCGCAATCGCCCGTGCGCTGGTCACGCAGCCGAAGATCCTGGTTCTGGATGAACCCACCGAAGGCATCCAGCCGTCGATCATCAAAGACATAGGCAATGCCATCCGTTATCTCCGCGACACCAGCGGCATGGCCATCCTGCTGGTCGAGCAATATCTCGACTTCTGCCGCGAGTTGGCAGATCACGTCTACATCATGGATCGCGGCGAGATCGTGCATTCGGGCGAGGCCGCCGACCTCGACAAGCCCGAGGTTCGCAAGCACCTGATGGTTTAGGCGAGCACAAACCGCGCCTTCGCCTCGCGCACCGCTTGCGTGATGTGGGCATAGACCTCACCCACCCGCCTGGTGCCGTGGGTATCGGGATGCGACATCAGCCAATAGGTGCGGGTAAAGCGCAGCTCCGGCAGCAAGCGACGGAGTTCCGGATATTGCAGGGCTGCATAGTCATGCAGGATAGCGATGCCATGGCCAGCCCGCACCGCCTCCATCTGCGCCACCACGCTGCCGCACTCATAATGCCTGGTCATGCGCTTGCCCAATTCCACTGCGTAATCCAGCGCGCGGGAATAGACGAAGTCCTCGACATGGGTGACAAAGAGATGGCCGTCGAGATCATCGGCATTGACGATTGTCTCGTGCTTCGCCAGATAGTCCACCGAGGCATAGACACTCAAACTATAATCCGTCAGTTTACGGACGATCAGCTTGCCCTGCTTCGGCCGGTCAAGCGTCACCACGATGTCGGCTTCGCGGCGTGATAGCGAGAAGGTTCGCGGCAGTGGCACCAATTGGATTGTCAGGTTGGGATTATGGGTTGCGAGTGCCCCCAGCGTGCGCGACAGAAAGTAATTGCCGAGGCCATCGGGTGCGCCGACGCGCACCGTGCCGGTGAGGCTGGCAGTGGCGCCCGACAGGCGCGTGCCGGCCTGCAGCAGTTCCGATTCCACTTTCTCGGCGCTGGCCATCAGCATCTCGCCGGCTGGCGTCAAAAGGCAGCCGCTGGTCTGGCGCTCGACCAGATCGGTCCCAAGCTCGGCTTCCAGAACCGTCAGTTGGCGGCCCACTGTTGCGTGGTTGAGGCCCAAAGCCCTCGCCGCGCCAAGGATTTGCCCCGCGCGGGCGACAGCGAGGAAAATGCGGATACGGTCCCAGTCCATGGGGTACTATAATTTCTGCACATCGAAAGCGCAATTCTGATGATTGCTGTGCGAAAATTATATCGGCATAGCAGGTCAACAAGTTTCAGGAGGACCCCCATGCCCAAGCTCATCCCGCACTATATCAACGGCCAACAAGTCGAAGGCCGGTCCGGCCGCACATCGGCCGTCTATAATCCCGCCACCGGCGAACAGACAGGCTCGGTGTCACTCGCCTCCACGGCGGAAGTGAACGCCGCCATCGCCGTTGCCAAGACGGCCTTCCCGGCCTGGGCCAACACCACGCCGCTGCGCCGCGCCCGCATCCTCAACAAATTCCTGCGCATCCTCGAGGAGCGCACCGACGAGTTGGCCGCCGTCATCACCGCCGAGCACGGCAAGGTGCTGTCGGATGCCAAGGGCGAAATCCAGCGTGGCATGGAAGTCGTCGAGTTTGCCACAGCAGCACCCCTGCTGCTGAAGGGCGAAGTCACCGAAAATGTCGGCACGCGCGTCGACAGCCACTCGTTGCGCCAGCCGTTGGGTGTGGTCGCCGGCATCACGCCGTTCAATTTTCCCACCATGGTGCCGATGTGGATGTTCCCCGTCGCTTTAGCCGCTGGCAACTGTTTCATCCTCAAGCCGTCGGAGCGCGATCCCTCCGCCTCGCTGCTGATGGCCAAGTGGCTTGACGAAGCAGGCCTGCCGCCGGGCGTGTTCAATGTCGTCAATGGCGACAAGGAGGCGGTCGATGCCATCCTGCATTCGCCCGATGTGTCCGCCGTAAGCTTCGTCGGCTCGACGCCGATCGCGCGTTATATCTACGAGACCGCCGCCCGCACCGGCAAGCGCTGCCAGGCTTTGGGTGGCGCCAAGAACCACATGATCATCATGCCGGATGCCGACATGGACCAGGCGGTCGACGCCCTCATGGGCGCTGCCTATGGGTCGGCCGGCGAGCGTTGCATGGCGATCTCGGTTGCTGTACCGATCGGCGAAAAGACTGCCGACGCGCTGATGGCCAAGCTCGAGCCGAAGGTCCGTGCCCTGAAGATTGGACCTGGCACCGATGCCGAGGCCGAGATGGGTCCCCTGGTCACCCGGCAGCACTTTGACAAGGTGAAGGGCTATATCGACACGGGCGTCGCT
>JANLTS010000291.1:0-2272 GCA_031363045.1 Hyphomicrobiales bacterium | reverse complement strand
GAAAGCCATCGGCAACATTTGCGCTCTCTTCACGCCAGACGAATGCTCAAACTACTTCGCCGCAGCAGGATATGACTCAACTGAAAGTGCGACGCTCTAGTTGATTTCCCAGGTCACATTGACGTCAATGGTGAGCGATTGCTCGCCGCCTGAAATCGGCACGTCGGCGGACATTTCGGCAGCACCGCGCATCGATTTCATCATCATCGGAGCGGGCGGGGAATAATTGACGCCTTCTTTGATCGACAGCACCGGCCCAAGTTTCACCTGCATGGCGCCGGCATAGAGCTTGGCCTTGCGAGTGGCATCCTCTGTCGCAGACTTGCGGGCCTGATCGAGGGCCTGATCGGGCTTCGAGACCTGGAAGCTGATGCCGTTGATCTGGTTCGAGCCGGCGCTGACGAGGATGTCCAGCAGGCCGCCGAGCTGATCGATCTTGCGAATGGCAATCGTGACGGTGTTGGAGACGTCATAGCCGGTGAGGCGGGGCGGCTGGTTGTCGCCATAGTCATAGCGTGGCGAGACCATGAAATTCGAGGTCTGGATATCCCGGGCCTCGATGCCAGCGGCTTTCAGGGCGGCCATCACCTCGGTCATTGCGGCGGTGTTGGCGCTTAGCGCTTCGGCGGCGGTTGGGGCCTGTTTCAGCACGCCGACGCTGACGATTGCCATATCGGGTGCGACGCGGGCCTCGCCGTGGCCGATCAGTGAAATGGTGCGCGGCATTTTTGCCTCCTGGGCTTGAGCTTCAGCGGATTTCAAAATGAAGCCTGCGCTCACAACGGCGAGGCTCAAGGCTGTGGCGGCAAGGAAACGGCGGCGCATGGGATTCTCCGTGGTCATCACTCTTTCTTGGCTGGCGAATGCGGCAGGCGTTTGTCTGCGGGGTGAAGGCTTGATGGTCAGCGAAAGGGGGGCTCGTCGAAGCTTCTGAGCTTGCGCGAGTGCAGCTGGGCGATGTTGCCGCGCAGCTGCTCGATGGTTTCAAGGCCGATCATCAGATGCTCGCCCACGGCGCGGTCATAGAAGGCATTGGCGGCGCCCGGCAGTTTGATTTCGCCATGCAGCGGCTTGTCGGAGACGCAGAGGAGCGTGCCATAGGGCACGCGCAGGCGGTAGCCTTGGGCGGCGATGGTGCCTGATTCCATGTCGACCGCGATGGCCCGCGACAGGTTGATGCGGCGGCGTTCCTGGGTCCAGCGCAGTTCCCAGTTGCGATCATCGTTGGTGACCACAGTACCGGTGCGCAACCTCTCCTTCAACGCGTCGCCGCGCTCGCCGGTGACGCGGGCGGCGGCTTCTTGCAAGGCCACCTGGACTTCGGCCAGGGCCGGAATGGGGATCTCCGGCGGCACCAGAGAATCGAGGATACGATCCTGGCGCAGATAACCATGGGCCAGCACATAATCGCCGATGCGCTGGCTCTGGCGCAGGCCACCGCAATGGCCGACCATCAGCCAGCAATGTGGGCGCAGTACCGCCAGATGATCGGTGATGTTCTTGGCATTGGACGGGCCGACGCCGATGTTGATCAAGGTGACGCCACCATGGCCATCGCCACGCGCCAGGTGATAGCCCGGCATCTGATAGCGATGCCACAGGGAGGCTGCGATGATGGTGTCGATCTCGGCATCGGCCATGCCACGGGTGATGCGGGCGCCACCGGGCAGATAGAGCACGGAATAGGGGCTGGCACATTTCAGCTGCTCGATGCTCCACTTGACGAACTGGTCGACATAGCGGTGGTAGTTGGTGAGCAGGATCCACGGCTGGACGTGGCGCCAGCCGGTGCCGGTATAGTGCTGCAGGCGCTTCAGCGAGTAATCGATGCGCACGGCATCGAACAGCGACAGCGGGAAGGGGTGGCCGGGCTCATAGAGCCAGTCGCCATCGGCAATCTCGTCGCCCACCAGCGCCAGCTTGGGCGCTGGGAAATGCAAGGCGAGTTCGGCCGCCGTCACATCATTGCGGCCAAGATCGTCACCCTGTTCGAGGACGTAAGGATAGGGGATTTCCTGGTCCGACAACTCCACTTCGATGGTGGCGCCGTAATCGCGTGCCAGGTAGCGCAGCTGCTCGATCAGGTAGCGGCGGAAATGATCCGGGTGGGTGATGGTGGTCGAATAGGTGCCCGGCCCCTGGAACTTGGCAAAGGCCCGGGCGATTCGTGGCTGCAGACCGTTTGCCATGTAGGTGACGCGGAGCTCGGGGTAGCAGAAGCTACGCCGCTCCTTGTCGCTTGGTGACTCGCGGGTGTCGAAATAGCGGTCGA
>JANLTS010000258.1:0-3889 GCA_031363045.1 Hyphomicrobiales bacterium | reverse complement strand
CCACAGGAATTCTGGTTGGCTTAACATCTGCCCAGCGGTAGGTTTCAACCGTGAAAATTCTGATCCTCGTTGGCTATTGAACGTTTGGCGGCAGGCTGGCCGATTTGCTGCGGGATGATTCCCGCCTGACACTGTTTATCGCTGGGCGCGCCATGGCGTTGCGAGGTTGGTGCCGTTGCAACTCGACCGGCTGGCCGCGGCTGAAGTACTGCAGCATCTCGCTCCCGATCTCGTGGTTGATGCGTCGGGACCCCTCCAGGTCTATGGCGATGATCCCTATGCGTTGGCCCGCCAGGTGATCGAAGCGGGTGCGGATTACATCGATCTCGCCGATGGCGCGGATTTTGTGAGCGGTATTACGGCGCCACCTTTTGCGGGCATGGTTCTCAACGTCATCAGGGCCATTGCTAATTATCGATGTCGACGGTGCCAAGACCGCTCATAGGCTTGCCTACGCCAAGTGCGTCAAACCCTGACCGCTCTCACTCCGCGGCCTGCATCTCCTCGTCCTCGACCAGAAAACCGCCGGACTGGCGTTGCCAGAGCGAGGCATAAAGTCCGCCGAGGCTGAGCAATTCGCGGTGAGTACCTTCCTCGACGATGCGGCCCTTGTCCATGATGACCAGGCGGTCCATGGCGGCAATGGTGCTCAGGCGATGGGCCACGGCGATCACCGTCTTGCCCTCCATGAGCGTATAGAGATTTTCCTGGATCGCCTGTTCGACTTCCGAGTCCAGGGCGCTGGTCGCTTCATCGAGCACCAGAATGGGTGCGTTCTTCAGCAACACGCGGGCAATGGCGACGCGCTGGCGCTGGCCGCCCGAGAGCTTGACGCCGCGCTCGCCGACATGGGCCTCATAACCCTTGCGGCCTTTCGGATCGACGAGACCGGCGATGAATTCATCGGCATGGGCTTTCCTCGCCGCGGCCTCGACCTCGGCCATCGAAGCATCGGGGTTGCCGTAACGGATGTTGTCGGTCACCGAGCGATGCATCAGCGAGGTATCTTGCGTGACGACGCCAATCGCCGCGCGCAGCGAATCCTGGGTCACCGCCGCGATGTCCTGTCCGTCGAGCAGAATGCGGCCGCCCTCGAGATCATAGAAGCGCAGCAGGAGATTGGCCAAGGTCGACTTGCCAGCACCTGAGCGGCCAACGAGGCCGACCTTTTCGCCGGGTGCGATTGTGAGGCTGAAATCGTCGACGATCTTGCGGGCGCCCGGCGCGGCGGGCTTGCCGTAGTTGAAGCTGACATGATCAAAAGCAATGCGGCCCTCGCTCACTTTTACAGTCGCGGCGCCGGGGGCGTCAGTGATGGTGCGCTCACGCGCTATGGTCTCGATGCCATCCTGGATGACGCCGATGTTTTCAAACAGTCCGGCAACTTCCCAGATGATCCATTGCGACATCGCCTTGAGGCGCAGGGTCAAACCAATGGCAAAGGCGATGGCGCCGATGGAAATCGCATTGGTGTGCCATAGCCAGATCGACGTCGCCGACATTGTAAAAATCAAAAAGCCGGAGAGCAGTTGCAGCGATGTGGTCATCAGCGTCGACATGCGCATCGAAAGGTTGACGGTATCGAGCATCCAACTCATGCCTTCGCGGGCGTAAACGTCCTCGCGATCGGCATGGGCGAAGAGCTTGACCGTCGGGATGTTGGTGTAGCTGTCAACAACCCGGCCCGTCACCAGCGAGCGCATGTCGGCCTGGGCGGCGGAGAGCTTGCCAAGCCTCGGCACGAAATACCAGCAGGCGACGCCATAGCCCGCCAGCCACAGCAATAGGGGGATCATCAGCCAGGTATCGGCGGTTGCCACCAGCACCAGCGCGCCGATGAAATAGACGGCGACATAAACCACCACCTCGGTCAGTTTCATCACCGCGTCGCGGATGGCGAGCGCCGTCTGCATCACCTTGGTGGCAACCCGGCCGGCGAAATCATTGGTGAAGAAGTCCATCGACTGGCGCAGCACATAGCGGTGCGCCGACCAGCGGATGCGCATGGCATAATTGCCACGGAGGCTCTGGTGCGAGATCGATTCTGAAAAGAAGTTGAGAACGGGGAGCAGCAGTAAAACGATGCCGCCCATTACCATGAGCTTGGTGCCATGCACCGCCCAGAAGGTGGCGCGGTCGGCCTTACTCAGCAGATCGACGAGGTCGCCCAAGTAGGCAAAGAGGTAGACCTCTAGAAAGGCGATGACCGCCGAAAACAGGATGGACACAAGCAGCAACAACCAGAATGGTTTGGTATAGTGCCAGGCAAAGCGCAGCAAGCCCTGCGGAGGCATGTCAGGCTGCTCGAGCGGGAATGGATTGACCCTTGTTTCGAGCCAGGAAAAGAAACGGTTGATCACGAGGTGCTCCACAGGCGCCGGAGCTCCCCACATGGGAGTTGCGCGCCACTGCTTCATCGATTTGCTGCTTTGGCCTGCTTTATAGACCCGGCGAAGGCCAAGCGCAAAGCACCCGGTTCAAGCGGCGGCTTGTTCGTCTGCTTTCGCAAGCGCTGCCTGCAAAGCTTTGAAACATATGGGATCTATGGCGATTCCCAAGTCCTTTTCCATGATCGCAAAGGCTTGCGAAACCGGCATAGCTGCCCGGTAGGGGCGCTCGGCGGTGAGGGCATCAAAAATGTCCGCCGTGGTGACGATGCGGGTTTCGAGGTTGATTTCGTCGCCCTTGAGGCCCCGCGGATAGCCCTTGCCGTCAAGCCTTTCGTGATGGCCGCCGGCCACAGCTGCCAGATCGGTGAACACCGAAATCGAGGCGAGAATGGCCTCGGAATGCACCGGGTGGGTCTTGATCACATCGAATTCCTCGGTCGTCAACTTGCCCGGCTTGTCGAGAATGGAATTGCTGATCGCCAGTTTGCCAATATCATGCAGCAGCGCGCCACGGCCCAGCCAGCGGCGGTGCTCGCGGGTTAAACCCAGTTCCTCGGCGATCATGTCGGTGAACACCGCCACGCGCTCGCTGTGGCCGCGGGTGAAAGTGCTCTTGGTGTCGATCACCTGGGCGAAAGCTGTGGCGATCTGGTCGAGATAGTCGTCATCAACATAACGCGTCGCCTGGGCCGGTTCGAGATCGAGCACCAGGGCGGACAAGTCTTCGTCCTTGAGTATCTCCCAAAAGCCGTCCTCGGCCTGCAAGTCGTTGAAAGCAACAACCAGATCGGGATCGAACCAGGTGCCGCCGCGATTGACGATTTCCTGAAGCGCCGCCTGCGGCCCGTTGGCGATGTTGAACACATCGGCAACCTGCGCCAGAAGCGCAATCTGCGAATAGAGCGGAATGTTCTTGCCCGCCACGTTTTGTGGTTTGCCCGAACCATCCCAGTGCTCGTCGAGATTCTGGATGCCGTCGCAAACCGGCTTCGCAAAGCGCATGCGCGCCGCGATCTCGGCACCGCGGTGGCAGCGGGCCTCGATCAATTCGCGCGAAATCTCACCGCCGTTTTTCAGGATGTTGATGACGCTGCGAAACCGTTCGGCGAGGCCTGACTCGAGTCCAGTGTGACCCAGCACGAAGCGCAGCGCCTGCGGCAGGCTGCCGTCGATCAGTTTGAAGTCGCGCTTGAAGCTGATGTCATTGGTGAGATAAAGCTGGCAGATGCGCGCCGCATTGCTGGAGCAGCCGAGGTCCTTCAGCAGCAAGGTGTAATAGAGATTGGAAAGCTCATCGGGCCACAGCTTCAGCCTCGTGCCGAGTTGCGTGCCGATCCAGCAGCAGCGGATGCAGTGGCCTTTGGGCTGGCCCTCGGTCAGGTCAAGGGCATGGCTCAGGGTTCCGAGCAATTCGGCCAAGCGCAGGCGTGGTGGCGGTGTCGTCATCGGTGCATTGAAGATGAGTGCGGTTAACGACTGGTAAAGCTCTCCCGTCCCGG
>JANLTS010000248.1:0-5009 GCA_031363045.1 Hyphomicrobiales bacterium | reverse complement strand
CCCGGTGTCAGCGTCCAGATGAACAGTTGCGCCAGACGCTTGGCCTCGCCATGGGCACCAAGCATGTCGAGCAGCGCACCCGAACCGATAGCAATGGCGATGGTGACGGCGCCCGACAGCAGCAGGGAGAACATCAGCGAGCTGGTAGCAAATTCACGCGCTCGTGCCGGCTCTCCTGCACCGAGACTGCGCGCCACGAGAGCCGCTGCCGCAATGCCGGTGCCAACGCTCACGGAGAGATTGGTGAACACAATGGTGCCGGCATAGCCAATGGCCGCTGTCACTTCCGTCACTTGCAGCATCGACAGGAAAAACAGGTCGGCAAGATCGACCAAGAACATTGACATCAGGCCCAGCGCCCCGGTGAGCGTCATGATGGTTACATGGCGCAGCGTTGTGCCGGTGACGAAACGCGCCTGCGTGGTCGTTATGGGCAGGCTCAAACCTCAAATCCCAAGTCATGAACGTCCGGCATCAACTGGTCCTGGCTGCGGAAGTGATGGCCGCGAAGTCCCGCGATGCGAGCACCGCTGACATTGGATCGCTTATCATCGATGAACCAGCAGCGCGATGGCTCGATCTGCATCCGCTGCATCAGCCGCCGGAAGCTTTCCGGATCGGGCTTTTTGGTGCCGAATTCGAAGGAGTAATAGTGTTCGCCGAAAACATCGGCGAGTTCCGGAAACAGGTCGGGCATGCTGGCTTTGGTCAATGGTCCGTTGTTGGTGTAAATAGCGATGCGCGCCTGTTCGCCGATGCGCTTGGCCAGCGCCAGCATGGCAGGCCAGGGCGTCATCGCCTCGCGCCGGGCTTTCACCCAATCCTCGCGTGTCAACGGGTAGCCGATGCGTTGGCCGAACCCGGCGAGATATTCCAGGGGATCGCCATAGCCACCAGAATCCGCATCGTCCTCGAACCCCGAATCCCAGATCGCCGCCCGAATATCGCGCGGCGTCTTACCAGTGATGCGCGACAACGCTCTAAGCCGCTTGCCAAGATCATAGCGGCACAGCACATCGTCCATGTCGAAGATGACGGCCTCGGGTTTCATGCGCGGTCAGGCGGCGGTGCCGCCCACCGTCAGCCGGTCGATGCGCAGTGTCGGCTGGCCAACGCCAACCGGCACGCCCTGGCCCTGCTTGCCACAGGTGCCGATGCCGGGATCGAGCGCCATGTCATTGCCGACCATCGAAATCCGCTGCAGCGCATCGGCACCCGAACCAATCAGCGTGGCACCCTTCACCGGCATGGTGATCTGTCCGTCCTCGATCAGGTAAGCTTCGGTGCATGAGAACACGAATTTTCCCGAGGTGATATCGACCTGTCCGCCGCCGAAGGATTTGGCATAAAGGCCGCGCTTGATCGAGCGCTGTATTTCCTGCGGATCCTTGTTACCTGCCAGCATGTAGGTGTTGGTCATGCGCGGCATCGGCGCATGTGCGTAGGATTGGCGGCGGCCGTTGCCGGTGGGCGAAACACCCATCAGCCGGGCATTCATCCGGTCCTGCATCAGGCCGACGAGAATGCCATCCTCAATCAGCGTCGTGGAGCGTGACGGCGTTCCCTCGTCATCGATGCTGATCGAGCCGCGGCGATTGGGAATGGTGCCGTCATCAACGATGGTTACACCCTTGGCTGCGACCCGGGCCCCGAGCATGCCGGTGAACACCGAGGTTTTCTTGCGGTGGAAATCGCCTTCAAGGCCATGGCCCACAGCCTCATGCAGCAGGATGCCGGGCCAGCCGGGGCCGAGCAGCACATCCATTTCGCCCGCCGGTGCGGGCCTTGCCTCAAGCGACACGAGGCTCTGGCGCAGCGCCTCGCGGGCTGCATCTTGCCACACGTCTTCGGTGAAATAGGACAGTGGTTCGCCGCGCCCGCCAAGCCCATGGCTGCCCTGTCCCTGCTCCTTGCCGTCGGATGAGACGACCGCCACGCTGAAGCGCACCAAGGGGCGGATGTCGCGATAGCTTGAACCGTCACCGCGCAGGATTTCAATGGCCTGCCAGTCGGCGGATAGCGACACCGACACCTGGCGGACTTTGGGATCGAGCGCTCTCGTGAAGGCATCGACCCTCTGCAACAGCGCGATCTTCTCGGAAAAGCCCATGGCGGCTGCCGGGTTGCTGTCGGCATAAAGCTTGATGTTGCTGCGTTCGGGTGCCGAGGAGGTGTTGACAGCACCACCTTTGGTCACCGTGCGGCACACTTCGGCGGCGCGTTTCAGCGCACTGACCGAGAGATCGGTCGCATGCGCATAGGCCGCCGTTTCGCCCTTGATCGCCCTGAGGCCGAAGCCTTGCGATTCATCGAAGCTTGCCGATTTCAGCTTGCCGTCGTCATAGACCAGACTCTCGGACTGCCGCTTCTCGACATAGAGTTCGCCATCTTCGGCACCTTTCAGGGTGTCGGCGACGATGTTCTCGGCCGCCGAACGGCTGAATTCGGCTGAATCAAAAAGCGAAATTGCGGAAGCTTGCGGCACGTATCACCTGTTCCTGAAGCATGAGAGCGTCAAGATAGGCGACGCGGGTGCCTTCTACCAGAGCTGCGGGCTCCAGCCTCGCCTAGTTCTTGTCGAGATCGCCCAATGCGGCGGAAAAACCTTCGAGCGAAAGCTTCATCGGCAGCCCGATGCCGGGTGCCTCATAGATGATGAAATTGGCCTGATTGCCCTTTTTCATCTTGGCCAGCGTCTCGGGCGAGGCTTCGGCGAAGGCCATGCACACTTGTGGCATGCAGCGGGTGAATGGCACGCGGCCGACCGCATTGCCGTCTATTTCAAGTGCCACACCGGTCGGCAGGAACACGCCGATGGGGGCGATGACCCGCATGTTGATCTGGGTCTTGTCGGCGGCCTTGGTTTTCACCAGCACCAGAGTCAGCGAGGCTTTGGGATTTTTCTCGCTCTGGGTGGTCTGCACCATACCGCAACTGCGCTGGTCGGTCGGCTTGCCATCCGGGCCGATGGCATTCTCACACTGAATCTTCCATTGGCCGTGCGTGGCGATGACATCGACCTTGGGCGCCGCCGCGCCGCCTTGTTGGCCCTCTTGCTGGCTGGTCTTGCCGGCGCGCGGTCCAAATTGTGAGTTCGTCTGGGCCGTGGCCACGGAGCTGGCCGCAACACTGAGCGCCAGGCCGAGGCAGGAAATGGCGAGCAGGTGGCTTGGCTTCGGATTGATTCGCACGGATTTACACCTTTGGATTCGTCGCTCTGCCGGGTCTTAGCGCCCGGACGGCGGTTATTCAATGAGGTTATGCCCCTTTTCCAAGGGCTTGGCACTCCACTTAAAGCTGCGTTTGCTGCTCAATTGGGGCGGAATTCCGGTTACATGGGAAGCGCCGTCCGCCACGACGTTTTGCCGCGCCTGCTCAAGTTGCGGCAGGCTTCCGAATGTGGTTCACAATCCCGCCAGAGACGGGGTCATCAGGATAGCGATGGCCACTGTTGCCTTGCGCGGGATTTGCAGGGCCTGGATGGAGAGGGCGACGATGAATTTTAGGAACAGGTTGGCAGCCGCATGTGCTGCCGTGGCAGGTTTGGCGGGCATCACTGGCGTTGAAGCTGCTGAAGACCATGCCGTGCCGTGGCAGATGGGCCTGCAAGACGCCGCTTCGCCGTCGATGGAAGGCATTCACTGGCTGCATAACGTATTGCTGATGCCGATTATCACGGTCATCACGCTCTTCGTCCTGGCGCTGCTCATCTATGTGATGGTGAAGTTCAATTCGAAGTCGAACCCCGTGCCGTCGAAGACCACGCACAACACCACCGTCGAAGTGTTGTGGACGGTGATCCCCATTCTCATTCTCGTGGTGATCGCCATCCCGTCCTTCCGCCTGCTTTATCTGCAGCGCAATATTCCGGCTGCTGACATGACCATCAAGGTGATCGGCAATCCGAGCTGGAACTGGACTTACGAATACCCCGATCTCGGCCTCAACGAGGATGGCTCCGCCAAGGTGAGCTTCACCGCCTATTTGCGCGAGGAAGCCAAGGATATCGCGGCCGCCAAGACTGCGGGCGTGCCTTATCTTCTGGCCACCGACTTGCCCGTCGTCGTTCCCGTCGGCAAGATCGTCAAGATGATCATCACATCGGATCCCGATGGCATCATTCATGCCTGGACCATCCCGAACTTCGGCATGAAGATCGATGCCATTCCGGGCCGCCTCAACGAGGACTGGTTCCAGGCGTCGCGCGAAGGCGTCTTCTACGGCCAGTGCTCGGAACTCTGCGGCAAGGACCACGCCTATATGCCGATCGAACTCCATGTCGTATCGCAAGAGAAATATGATGCCTGGTCGAAGTCTCTTCTCGAGACGGGCGATCCGGTCGCCGCCGCCAAACTTCTGGCTTCGCTCGAAGCCGAAGCAAAGCAGCTGGCACAAAACTAATTCCGCGAAGGGGCTAAAAAACAATGGCACACGCTGCAGCCGCTCATGAAGATCATGGCACCCCCACCGGGTGGAGGCGTTACGTCTATTCCACCAACCACAAGGACATCGGCACGATGTACCTGTGGTTCGCGATTTTCGCCGGTATCATCGGCACCTTCCTGTCGCTGATGATGCGGCTTGAACTCTCTGAGCCCGGCATTCAGTATTTTTCCGGCTTTGCCTCGATGGTTTACGGCACGCCCGCCGATGCCGCACTCGATGCCGGCAAGCATATGTACAATGTGTTCGTGACCGGCCACGCCCTGCTGATGATCTTCTTCATGGTCATGCCCGCCATGATCGGCGGCTTCGGCAACTGGTTCGTGCCGCTGATGATCGGCGCCCCCGACATGGCGTTCCCGCGCATGAACAACATTTCCTTCTGGCTCTTGCCGCCAGCCATTGGCCTGCTGCTGATCTCGATGTTCGTGGAAGGTCCCGCCGGTGCACATAGTGTTGGCGGCGGCTGGACGCTCTATCCGCCGCTGTCGACCACCGGGCAGCCGGGCCCCGCCATGGACTTCGCCATCCTGTCGATCCATCTGGCGGGTGCTTCCTCGATCCTC
>JANLTS010000238.1:0-5443 GCA_031363045.1 Hyphomicrobiales bacterium | reverse complement strand
CACCACGCTCGATGTAACCCTGTCCTGCAGATCAAAGACGTCTTCAAGCGCACCGTCAAAGCGCTCGGCCCAGATCTGTTCTCCGGATTCCGTTTGCGACAATTGCACAGTGACCCGGACTCTGGTGCCGTGCTTGCGAACGCTGCCTTCGAGAACATATGTGGCTCCGAGTTCTTGTCCAACGTTTCTGCGGCCCTCGGCTTCGCGGAAACTGAAGGAAGACCGGCGGGCAAAGACCTGCAAATTGCGGAATCGCGACAGTTCGGTAATGAGATCGTCGGTGATGCCATCCGAGAAAAAATCCTGTGACGCGTCACCGCTGAGGTTTTTGAAAGGCAGAACCGCTAACGTCGGCTTGAGAGCTGGCATTTGGCTCGGCGTGCGGTTCAAGATCACCGGGCCTGGCGCCGTTTCTGCTGCCGCGATCTTGTTGGCCAATGCCTGGGTTTCCGCCGCTGGCGCCACGCCGAGTTCATCTTGTAGCAGGCTTCGCAAGTCCTCGAACTGGCGCAATGCCAGCGCCCGGTCGCCAAGCGCGAACTGCGCTTCCATCACCCGCCGGTGCGATGCCTCGCGCAACGGGTCCAAGGCGACCAGCCGCTGTGCGACAGAGAGCGCTTCCTGACCGTTCTCGCGTTGCGCAAGTCGGTCAAGCAACCGAACCACTTCCTGCTTCAGCCGCGCCCGCTCGAACGTCAGCCAGTTCTCGAGATTTTCATCGGCGCCACTGTAGTCGGCGAAAAATTCGTCGCGGTACAATTGCGCAGCCTGCCGCAGCGCCGTAACATCTTCCGAGGCTGCAAGGCGATGAAATTCCGCAACATCGACTGCGATGGCCGTGGACGACAGGCCCACGGCATCGTCTCGCGCGAGGAGGACCGATTCTCCCGCCACGCCCAGGTCTTTTCTCAGCAGGGCAAGTGATTGCCGCAGGCTGCTGCGCGCCTGTTCTTCCTGCCGGTCTCCCCACAGAAGTCCCGCCAGGCGTTCCCGCGTTGCCGTGCAACGTGGCGACAGCGTCAGCACCGCCAGCAGCGCGCGATTCTTCTTAGCGGCGACAGTTACTGGCTCACCATCCTTCAGGAGCAGGAAAGGGCCGAGCAGTTTCAAAACGAAGCGGGGTGTCGTCGTATTCACTGGGAAGCCGCGATTATTTGCGGCGAATTGCGCCACATTCACACCGCGGTGACTGTGCGATTGCGGCCGTAGGCGATGATGATGTCATTGGAAACGTTCAACCCGTGCAAGTGGATTCCGGAATGTACAATCATATCGCCAATGAATTCAATGCCGCACCGGCAACGTCAGTCAATCGGTCAAACCCAGGCGCAGGTCCAAATGACATGTCGGGGTCCATAAGACCTGGGGAAGGGAGGGCGCCTGTATCGACATCTCAGCTTCAAACCCCTAACGGTTTCAAAGCGACAGAGGCGCAAGGCATGACCGGGACGAGCAAGGGACAATCACTTCTGGAAAACGCCTATAAGCTTGCGACTCCAGACGACAACAAAGTCTACTATGACGAATTTGCATCTTCTTATGATGCCGAATTCGCCGGCGCCTTGGGGTGGCATTACCCCAAGGCCATTGCGTCGATCTATCTGAACCAGGCCACAAAGCAGGACCGGCCGATAGCCGATATCGGATGTGGGACCGGTCTCGTGGCGGAGGCTTTGGGATGTTCGCCTCAAGACATCGACGGCATCGACATCTCGGACGAGATGTTGCGCAGGGCGAAAGAAAAAAGCCTGTACCGGTCGACCATCAATGCTGATCTGACCGTCAGACCAGACTCCATAAAGAACAACTATGGCGCTGTGATCTCGGCCGGTACCTTCACATCTGGACATCTCGGTCCGGAGCAGCTTGAGCCATTGTTGGACATCGCCCGGCCAGGAGCCCTGTTCGTCGTTGGCGTGAACAAGGTCTTCTTTGTCAACGCCGGGTTTGAACCGGTGATCCAGAGCATGCACGCCAGAGGCTTGATTTCAGGGCTCAGCATGGTCGAAATCCCCATGTATGATCGAACCGGTCACGATCACTCCTCGGACAAGGCCTACGCGCTCTGTTATCGCAAGACTTAGAGCCGCTTGCGAGGCCCACTGTATAACGACGGCAATCCGACCAAGCCTCATTATTCACAGAAATTCCGCGATGAATTGCGCTGGATTGCGGCGCAATCACGAGAGAGTGACTCTGCAATTACAGCCATGGGCGAGAACCAGGTCATCGAAAATGCCTATGAATTCAAACAGGAGATGAGAATGTACAATCATATCACCAAAGAACTCGGTGCCGCCTCGAGAGCATTAGCGATCCGCCGTCACCTATTAGGGCTACTTGCCGCATGGGCAGACTATTCTGTCCGCAAGGCTGGTGAACAGCGATTGCATGAACTCGACGCACATCTGCTGAACGATATCGGCGAGCAGGGCATCGTGTCGAGGCCGTCCACCTTGGCCGCGCAGAATCCGCATGTCGTCGCGATGAGCCTGCAACTGCTCCGTCTGCCCTAAAGGTATCGGCCGCTGCCTTGTAAACTGGGGACTTCGGTCTTTGCCAACAGTACATTGAATGTCCGGCAACAGGACGCTAAGCCTCTCCTGTCCTTACAGGAGATCGCCCGTGCCCCGTTTCGAACGCTCGCAACTGATGGAAAAGTTCCAGGACATGAAGCGCCGCCGCATCCCCATTGTCGGCGGCGGAGCCGGTACCGGCTTGTCCGCCAAGTGCGAGGAAGAGGGCGGCATCGACCTCATCGTCATTTACAACTCCGGCCGTTACCGCATGGCGGGCAGGGGGTCGTTGTCCGGCATCCTCGCCTACGGCAATGCCAATGACATCGTCCGCGACATGGGCCGCGAGGTTCTCCCCGTCACCAGGCTCACGCCGGTGCTGGCCGGCGTCAACGGCACCGATCCGTTCTGCATCTTCGACCAGTTCCTCGATGAACTAAAAGCCATGGGCTTCTCCGGCATCCAGAACTTTCCGACCGTCGGCCTGATCGACGGTGTGCTCCGCGCCAATCTCGAGGAGACCGGCATGTCCTATGGACTCGAAGTCGATCTGATCAAGCTGGCGCGCTCCAAGGACATGCTGACGACGCCCTATGTCTTCAACGCCGCCGAAGCGAAAGCCATGGCCGAAGCCGGTGCTGATATCATCGTCTGTCATTTGGGGCTGACGACCGGCGGATCCATCGGCTCCAAAACCTCGCTGAAACTCGCCGATTGCCCAGCACTGGTCGATGAGTGGGCGGAAGCCGCGCTCAAGGTCAACAAAGACGCCATCGTCATCGTCCACGGTGGCCCTGTCTCGATGCCCGATGACGCCAGCTATATCCTCAGGAACACCCGAAACTGCCACGGGTTTTACGGCGCCTCCTCGATGGAGCGGCTGCCCACCGAAGTAGCCTTGACCGAGCAAACGCGGAAGTTCAAGGCGATCAGCTTCTGAGCTGTTCACCGAATGTGAAAGATGCTTCTGGACCTGGCAACGTTCATCGCACTCGTGGCGGCTGCACTTGTGGCGGTCAAGCTGGTGTTTGCCTTGCCATCGCTTGCCGGGCGGAGCGTGTCGCGCGCCGTTGATGAGACGCCGTCCACAATATTGGGACGCGCCGTCTCGACCCAGGCGGCCTTGAACCCTTCCAATTCCGGCATCTATCCATTGATGGCAGGAGATGCGGCGTTTGCTGCCAGGATGCTTCTGGCCAGCACCGCATCGCGCGCCATCGACGCACAGTATTATATGTGGCGGCAGGATTTTACCGGCAGGCTTCTGGCGGCCGCCCTTGTCGAGGCAGCTGACCGAGGTGTGCGGGTACGTCTCCTGCTGGATGACATTACCACGTCCGGCCACGATCAGATTCTCGCAGCGCTCGATTCCCATCCGAACATCGAAGTCCGGCTGTTCAACCCCTTTGTGATCCGTTCGCCGCGGGTGATCGGCTATCTCACCGACTTCTTCCGTCTCAACCGGCGCATGCACAACAAGTCCTTCACCATCGACAATCATCTGACCATTGTCGGCGGGCGCAATGTCGGCGACGAGTATTTCGCGGCGGCCACCACGATGCAGTTCGCCGATCTCGATGTGCTGGCGATAGGCCCTGTCGTCAGCGACGTTTCCCGCCAGTTCGACCAATACTGGGCAAGCAAGTCGTCATACCCGGTGTCGTTGCTCTTGCCTGCCGCACCAGAGGGCGCGCTTGCGGGCTTTATGAGTGCCGTCGACACCGAGCGCCACAGCGAACGTGGCCGGGCCTACGCCAATTTGATCGCTGAGACAGAATTCAGCAGCGGCATTGTGATGGACGGGTTGAAATTCGAATGGTCGCCGGTAGCATTGGTCCACGACGATCCGGCCAAGGGCTTAGGCCAAGTTCGCAGAAACAAACTTTTGCTGGGAAGCCTCGCCACCAGAATCGGACAACCGAAGTCGCACGTTGATCTGATATCTCCCTACTTTGTTCCGGGGCGCATCGGCGCGCGCTATCTCCGTCAATTGCGCAATGCCGGCAAGAAGGTCAGGATACTGACCAATTCCATGCAAGCCACCGACGTTCAACCGGTTCACGCCGGTTATGCGCGCTATCGCAAGAAGTTGCTGCAGGCCGGCGTCGAGTTCTTCGAGTTGAAATCTGTCGTCGGAAAGGTCAAGAACCGCCGCCACATTTTTAAACTGGGTTCATCGAACGCCAGCCTGCACGCCAAGACATTCGCCATCGACGGCCAGCGGATATTCGTTGGCTCCTTCAATTTCGATCTGCGCTCGGCCTTTCTCAATTGCGAAATGGGCCTGCTCATCGACAGCCCGGCGCTCGCCCAAGGCATGTCGGCGATGTTCGACCAGTCCTTGGCCGAACTCAGCTACCGTCCCTTGATCGATGCCAATGGCCGCCTCTACTGGCTGGAAAGCGGGCTCGGCAAAGATATCCGCTACGCCGTCGAGCCCGAGACGACAGTCTTCGGACGCTTGAGAGTCTGGCTGATATCGCTGCTGCCCATCGAGTGGCTGCTATAGTCCAGGGTCCGGTCGAAACACCCATCACTATGCCTGAAGATAAGTGGTGCCGGCAGAGAGGATTGAACTCCCGACCTTCGGTTTACAAAACCGCTGCTCTACCGCTGAGCTATGCCGGCATCCGTAAGGAACGGCGCTCTCCATAGAGCCGGAAGCGCCGCTTCGCAAGTCTTCAGCAAAGCGGCCTCAGCGGGTCAGCGCGTAGAGGCTCACGGCACAGGCGTTGGAGACGTTGAGGCTCTTGATCGGCCCCTGCATGTCAAGCCGCACAAGATGATCGCAGCTATTGCGGGTCAGCAGGCGCAGGCCCTTGCCCTCGGCCCCTAGCACGATGGCGATGGGCGGCGTGGCGTCGAGGGCGGCAATGTCGTCGGGTGCCTCACTGTCGAGCCCGGCGATGCGGGAGCCATAGTCTTTC
>JANLTS010000179.1:0-2064 GCA_031363045.1 Hyphomicrobiales bacterium | reverse complement strand
GTCCTTGTCTCCGGTCTTGCCGCGCTTCTCGAGACTGGGAACGCGCTTTTCGAGCGAGTCCATATCGGCCAGCATCAGTTCGGTTTCGATGGTTTCGATATCGGCCACCGGATCGATCTTGCCTTCGACATGGGTGATGTCGCCATCCTCGAAGCAGCGCACCACATGGGCAATGGCATCGACCTCGCGGATATTGGCAAGGAACTGGTTGCCGAGGCCTTCACCTTTGGACGCGCCGCGCACCAGGCCGGCGATATCAACGAAGGTCAGCCGCGTCGGGATAATCTGCTGCGAGCCATCAATCTTGGCTAGAAATTCGAGCCGCGAGTCAGGAACCCCAACGTCACCGACATTCGGTTCGATCGTACAGAACGGATAATTCGCCGCCTGCGCCGCCGCCGTCTGCGTCAGCGCGTTGAAGAGTGTCGACTTGCCGACATTCGGCAGTCCGACGATGCCACACTTGAAACCCATCAGTTCGTCTCTTTCTTCGGCGGCTTCTCCGGCGGCGGATTGACCGCCAGATGCACCTTGTTCTGGAATGTCCCCTCCTCGCCCTGTACGAGAAGCGGAATATATTCGGCAACAGCGTCAAGCAGCGGTTCGAGCCATACCTTGTCAGTTTTGGCGAAATCGCTCAGCACGTGCGGATGCACCAGGTTCTTGTCACCCGGATGACCGATGCCCAATCGCACCCGCTGGAAATGCGGGCCGACGTGGGCGATCATCGAACGGATGCCGTTGTGGCCAGCCGCCCCGCCGCCGAGTTTCACCCGTACTTTTGCCGCCTCGAGATCGAGTTCGTCATAGAGCACGATCACCTGCGCCGGATCGATGTTGTAAAAGCTCATCGCGGCGCCAACCGCACGGCCGCTCTCGTTCATGAAGGTCAGGGGCTTCAGCACCAGAACCTTTTCGCCCGCCATCAGGCCTTCCGACGTCTCGCCCTGGAAACGCTTGCGCCACGGCGAAAAGCCATGGCGGCGGACGATTTCGTCCACCGCCATGAAGCCGATATTGTGCCGGTTGCCCTGATATTTGGAACCCGGATTGCCGAGCCCCACGAGAAGGTGCATGTCGTTCCCCCGTGAAGAGGATTACTTCTTCTTGGGCGCCGGAGCGGCCGGAGCCGCACCCTTCGCAGGTGCAGCTGCACCCTTGGCCGGAGCAGCGGCTGCCTTGGCGCCCGCCGCTGCCGGTGCAGCACCCGCTGCCGGAGCCTTCTGGGCACTGGCCGGAACCTCTGCCGTTGCTGCAGCGGGAGCTTCCTCTTCCTTGGCCTGCGCGGTGACGGCGCACAACGTCGGGTCATCCTTGCTGACCGCCGAAACGCCGTCAGGCAGCTTGATCTCAGACAGATGGATCGACTGACCGACCATCAAACCGGTCAAGTCGACGGTGACTTCATCGGGAATGAGATTGGCCGAGCAATAGAGCGACAGCGTATGCGAAACGATGTTGAGCGCACCACCGGCCTTGATGCCGGGAGACGCTTCATGGTTCTTGAAGTGAACCGGAACCTCGACCGATACGCGGGCATTGGGCCCTAAGCGCAGAAAGTCGACATGGATGACGAAATCCCGCACCGGCTCGAACTGCACATCGCGAGGGATTGCGCGGACGGTCTTGCCGTCGACTTCGAGGTCAACCAGCGTCGCCATGAAGCGGCCGGTTTGCACATGGGGGAGGACGTCGCCATAGATAAGCGAAATCATTTGCGGTTCCTGTTTGTCGCCATAGACGACACCGGGGACGAGGCCTTCACGGCGGACTGCGCGAGAGGCCCCCTTGCCTGCCCGGGCGCGCGACGCGGCCTTGAGCTGCACGATCTTGGACATGGTAAACTCCTGATTATGATGGTCCGGCCAGCCTTCCTCCAGGGGTGAACGACGCTTGCCCGACGGCGTCCCCATAGCCGAAGCGGGCGCCTCGCGCAACCGGCGGCTCGGGGCCTCAATATGCGGGCGAAAACGCCCACGGATCCTCGATGTCCTGGATCAACGCCGCTTCGCCAGACTTGAGCTTCCGGGTTTCCGTCTTTTCAGCATCACTCTCAATCGTACC
>JANLTS010000147.1:0-1729 GCA_031363045.1 Hyphomicrobiales bacterium | reverse complement strand
CGCGCCCGAGGTTGAAGAACTTGAACGACACCTCATAGAGGTAGATGGGCAAGATCTTGGTGGCATTGCCGGGACCGCCGCCGGTCAACACCAGGGCTGAGTCGATGAAGCGGAAATTGTCCATGAAGCGCAGCATGATGGCGATCAGCAGCACGGGATAAAGATTTGGCAGTGTGATGGCGAAGAAATTGCGCAACGGCGATGCGCCATCGACCATGTTGGCTTCCAGTTGGTCCTGCGGCACACGCTTCAGGCCCGCCAGCGCTATAAGCGTGATGAGCGGCGTCCATTGCCAGACGTCGACGATGACGATCGACCACATGGCGGTACCTGGGCTGGAGAGGATGGACTTGACGCCGAGGATTCCCGTACTTTGCAGGAGCCAATGATACCAGCCGAATGTGCCGTTATAGAGGAAGTACCAGACGAGGCCCGCCACGGTGGGCGCCATCATCATCGGCATCAGGAAGGCGGTGACCAGGAATTTCTCATACTTGATGCCGTTGAGCACGATGGCGAGGAACACGCCGATGACGATCTGGATCGATAAGCACAGCGCGCTGTAATAGAACAGCAACACCCAGCCATTGAGAAAGCGACCATCGCTCACCAGCTTGGTGAAATTCTCGAAATTGTTCCAGACATTGGGTTGGCCTATCTCAACCTTATGCAGGCTCATAAATATCATCCAGAAGAATGGATAGATCGTGATGAAGGCCAGCAGGATGATGGCCGGCGCCATGAGCCAGAAATAATAGCCCTTGGAGGCGTAGGGATTGAGCGACTTCGGCTCGGACGCAGTGCTTGTGACGGGACGCGCCTCGACATTGTCGAGGATCTGCCGGACCCGGAACAGGCGTTCGCCGGATGTTGTTGAGGAAGTGGCACTCATCTGTGTTTCAGCCCCCCGTATTTCTGAGCCCATTCGCCTTTCCGCCAACGCAGAAGCGGCTGGAAAATGAAGGTGTCCCCCGGCGGTTTCCCGCCGGGGGTTGACAAGTCTTAAGCCCCGTTCATCTCGTCAAGCTGGGTCTGGATCGACTTGGCCGTATCCTCCGGCGTTTGCTCGGCGGACAGGCACTTCTGCACTTCGGCGGCGAGGATCGAGTGGTACTCGTTGCCGTTGGGGATCTTCGGTCCGAGAACGAAGTGCGGATCCTTGATGCCGTAATTGTAGACGGCGTCGAAGGTCAGCGCATTGGGCATGGTGCTGGGGCGAACCATGTTCTTCTTGACTTCGTCCATGGCGAGAACCGACTTCCGCGTCGGTGTGCCGCCAAGGCCTTTCAGCACGTTGAACTGGTTCTCGCGCGACACCGACCAGATGGCGAAGATGTAAGCGGCGCGCTTCAAGTCTTCGGAGGCATTGCCGTTGATGCCGATGCCGCCGATACCGCAGTTGGTGCCGTTCACCGCCTCGCCGCCATTCTTGATCCACGACGGATCGCCCTTGGGACACGGTGCGTAAGCGGTTTTGCCGCCAGCCGCACGTGACGTCTTCTCGTCTTCGATCGAAGCCGCGAATTCGTGATACTGCGTCTGCATCGCGATGTTGCCGGCTTGGTAGACGGTGTTGAGTTCAAGCGTGCCGTTGGCGAGATTGTCGGGATGGCAGACATCCGCCAGTTCTTTGAACTTCGTCAGCATCAGCACCGACTGCTCGTCGCCCCAATTGGTCTTGCCCGGAGTCTTGGAGCCATAGACGTCATCGATGTTCCAATCCTGCCAG
>JANLTS010000051.1:0-8057 GCA_031363045.1 Hyphomicrobiales bacterium | reverse complement strand
GCACCATGTTGGGGCCGTCGGAGGGCGCGTTGTCGGGGTCCTGGTGGGTTTCGATGAAGACGCCGGCGACGCCCACCGCGACGGCGGCCCTCGCCAGCACCGGCACCATGCGGCGGTCACCACCACTTGAGGTGCCCTGCCCGCCTGGTTGCTGCACCGAGTGTGTGGCATCGAAGATGACGGGGGCGCCCATCGCCGCCATGATCGGCAGGCTGCGCATGTCGGAGACCAAAGTGTTGTAGCCGAAGGAAGCGCCGCGCTCGGTCAGCATGACATTCGGATTGCCGCTTTCGGTCACCTTGCTCAGCACGTTCTTCATGTCCCACGGCGCCAGGAATTGGCCCTTCTTGACATTGATGACGCGGCCGGTTTTTGCCGCGGCAATCAGCAAGTCCGTCTGGCGGCAGAGGAAGGCCGGGATCTGCAAGACATCGACGATGCTGCCGACTTCGGCGCAGTGGCCGATCTCGTGGATGTCGGTCAATGTGGGGAGGCCCAAGTCCTTCTTGATGTCGGCAAATACCGCCAGCGATTTTTCAAGCCCCAGACCCCTGGTGCCGGTGAGACTGGTGCGGTTGGCTTTGTCGAAACTCGACTTGTAGACCAGCCCGATGCCTAACCGATTGCAGATTTCCTTCAAGGCGCCTGCCATCATGAAGGCGTGATCGCGACTCTCCATTTGGCAAGGGCCGGCGATGAGGCTCAACGGCAGGGCATTGCCGAAAGACACTTTGCCGAGGGATACGATGGCGTTGGCTGTCATGTGGGATACACCAGAAAAGTGCCCGAACCGTGGGCGTAAAGTTTACCGTTTTCGTCGGTGATTCTCGCATCCGCCGTGAACATGGTGCGGCCAGCGTGGATGACGTTGCCGGTGCAGGTCAGGCGGCCAGTGGCGCCGTCAATCTTGCGGACGTAATTCACCTTGAGTTCGATCGTGCCATAACCGGTCTTGGCGGGAAGTTTGGTTTGGACCGCGCAGCCGAGTGTTGAATCAATCAGCGCCGCCGCATAACCGCCATGCACGCGCATTTGCGGATTGTAATATTTGGGTGACGGCATGGCCTCGAAGGTCGCCGAGCCATCTGCAACAGCAATCAAGCGAAAGCCCATCGTCTCCGACATACCGGACGCATGCCAGACAGCGACAAGGTTTTTCAGATAATCGAGCCCGGAAACGGGCTCTGGTGCCGGCGCATCGTTGCTCATGGTGTCCTACTTTTGAGGAGCCTGCATTAGCCCAACAGCCAGCGGAATGGTAATGCCTTTTTGGCGGAACAGGCTCAGCAACGCAAAGCGGATATCGCTCGCCACATTGCCCGCCTCGAAGACATCGGCCACGCTGCCGCGCAATTCGAAATCGAGACCCGATGGGCCCATGCGGGCCAGCGTGATGCTGGGTTCCGGGAAGGTCATCACCTTGGAATGTTCGCGCGCCGCATCGAGCATCACCTTGCGGACGGTTTCAGCATCGCACGTCAGATCGACGGTTGCGGTTACAAGAAATTGCCCGATGGTGTCGCCATGCGTCCAGTTCTTCACGACGCCGGTAATCAACATCAGGTTGGGAACGATGATCGAGCAAGAATCGAAGGTCTCGATTTCGGTTGAGCGGACATTGATGCGCTTGACGATGCCCTGGCCTGCATCCAGCACCACCCAGTCACCAACCCTTATCGGACGTTCAGCCAGAAGAATCAGACCTGAAATGAAATTGTTGACGATCGACTGCAAGCCGAAGCCGATGCCGACGCCCAACGCACCGGCGATGATGGCGAGGTTCGAAAAATTAAGCCCGGCGGCGGCAAGTGCGAACCCTGCGGCGGCGATATAGCCGGCGTAGCTCGCCCCCTTCTTGATCGAATCCTGTACACCGCGGTCAACCCGCGTCTCGCTGAAGATGCGGCGGTCGAGCCAGCGGATGACAAGGTTGGTGAGGATTGTGCCGCCGACAAAGATCAGCAGTACCGTCGCGATCGTCCATGGCGAGACGGTGATCTGACCCAACCGGATGCCGGTTGCGGCGGTGTTGAGAAGGCTGCCGAAATCGACCCAGGTCACTGTCCACAACAGCAACAACAGCGGTAGCCCGGCCATCACCAGCAGCACATCGACAATGATCCGGAACAGCAATGACATGCGTTCGATGGCGCGCTCGCCAAGACCCGACACGCGCCGGTGGAAGCGGCCAAATGCACTTTGCGGGTCGAAACTCGCGGCGACGGCGGCATCCGCCAGATGGTGCAGCAGGAACAGAATCGCGACGAGAATTGCGGTTTGGAAAATCTGCTGGGCGATGAAATTGGCAAGCGCCAGATATCCGAGGAGGAGCGCCAGAAACCCGATTGCGATCAGCACCCAAATCACCGGTGTGAATGCCGACGTCCAGCCGAAATACACTCGCCTGCCACCCATGTCCTTCAAGCCGTCCTGGTTGTGCACCACGAGCAGCGTCAGGCTGAGGAGGATGAGCATCACGAGCGCCGCCAGGGCCGACTGGCCGATCGAATAGGCAACCGGCAGGAACAGTTCGTCGGCCAGTTTGCTCAGCTGCTGGTTGGAGATGGAGACGAAAGCCAGAAGGCCAACCAGCAGCGAAAACCGGCTGGCGGCGTTTTCATCGAGATTGACGATCCGCCAGGCCGGCAAACCCGGCGATGCGACACGCCGCGCGAAAATGGCGTGGATGAAGGTGCCCAATATGGTTGCTAGAATTGCGCCGATCGCCAACTCGAAGCGGGGTGTCAGGTAGCCGCTGAAAAACAGTGCCAGGTAGATCGGCAGGAACAGGATGATGATGCTGGCCTGGACACTGATCTGGCTCAGCGCGATGCGCCACAGCCGGCCGATGTCATCGGGTGTGCGATTGGCAGCGGCATAGGAGTTGGTCCAACCTACAAACCACCGGCGGATGGCGGACACACCCGCACCAAACCCCAGAACGAAAGCCGGTATCAACAGCAGCCCCAATGGCTTGGCGGAAGAACTGGTATCCGCCCACCAATTGCCGAACAGCGTCGACAGCCGGGCGATGAGCACACCGCCGCCCAATCCGGTGTCGAGCCAGAGGCTGGGATTGAGAATCGAGCGGCCGCCCTCAAAAATGCGCTGGAAGAACTGGTCGCGCTGCAGGGCCGCCACCCTGCCCGATTGCTGCTCGGCCTCAACCGTCACGACGTCCAACTGCGATTTGACACTTTGCAGCCGATCGCGCGAGGCCAGCAGTTCGGCCCTCGTCTTGGCCACCGCTTCGGGCTCGGTCTTGCCTTCGGCAGGTGCTGGCCCCAGCGTAGCCATCTGCTGGTTCACCTCGGCGATCGGGCCGATCAACAGCGTTGACTGTTCGAGCGCCTTGATGCGCAGCGCTTCCAGTGCGGCGCGGTGATCGGTCAGCTGCTGTTCGGCCAAGGCCGGATTGCGCAGTTCCTGAGAGATGCGCGTCAGGTCAGTGCGGAAAACCTCGAGCGAGCGTTCGGCCTGGCCCAGCACGGCGGCATCGAAGGCCAGCGCAACGCTCAGCGTCAGCCAGATGGCGCAGAGGGCCGCAATTGCGAACCTCAGGCGCGCCATCATCACACCAGCCGGCTCTGCTCAATTGCCGCCGCGATGAAGGAGGAGAACAGCGGATGCGGCTCGAAAGGCTTGGATTTCAATTCGGGGTGATATTGCACGCCGATGAACCACGGATGATCGGCATATTCCACCGTCTCGGGCAGCAGGCCATCGGGTGACATGCCGGCAAAGCTCATGCCTGCCGCTTCAAGCCGCTGGCGATAGGCGGTGTTGACTTCATAGCGATGGCGGTGGCGTTCGGAAATGCGGGTGTCGCCATAGATCTCGGCAATCTTGCTGCCGGGTTTCAGGTCGGCAACAAAAGCCCCAAGCCGCATGGTGCCGCCGAGATCGCCGCCGCTTTTGCGGATCTCAAGCTCGTTGCCGTTCATCCATTCGGTCATGGTGCCAACGACGGGTTCGGTGGTTTGGCCGAACTCGGTCGAGCTGGCATTTTCGATGTGGCAGAGCGAACGCGCCGCCTCGATGCAGGCCATCTGCATGCCAAAGCAGATGCCAAAATATGGCACCTTGCGGGTGCGGGCGAAGGTCGCCGCCTTGATCTTGCCTTCCGAGCCGCGCTCACCGAAGCCGCCCGGCACCAGAATGCCTTGCACGCCCTCGAGATAAGGTGCGGGGTCTTCCTTCTCGAAGATCTCCGACTCGATCCACTCGAGATTGACCTTCACATTGTTGGCGATGCCGCCATGGACAAGGGCTTCCTGCAGCGACTTGTAGGCATCGAGCAGGCCGGTGTATTTGCCGACGACCGCAATCGTCACCTCGCCCTCGGGCTGGTTGATGCGGCTCATGATGTTGGTCCAGCGCGTCAGGTCCGGGGCTGGAGCATCCTTGAAACCGAAGGCGTCGAGCACTTCCCTGTCGAGGCCTTCCAAGTGATAGGCGCGCGGCACGTCATAGATCGATTTGACATCGAGGGCCTGGATGACGGCGGACGGACGGACGTTACAGAACAATGCGATCTTGCGGCGCTCGTTTAAGGGAATTTCGCGGTCGGCACGGCACAGCAGGATATCAGGCTGGATGCCGATCGACCGCAGCTCCTTCACCGAATGCTGGGTTGGCTTGGTTTTCAGTTCGCCGGCTGTCGGGATATAGGGCAGCAAGGTCAGATGGATATAGATGCACGAGCCGCGCGGCTGTTCCTGGCCGAACTGGCGGATGGCTTCGAAGAACGGCAGGCCCTCAATGTCGCCCACCGTGCCGCCGACCTCGACGAGCACGAAATCCGAAGCCTCGCCTTCGGTCTTGATGAAATCCTTGATGGCATCAGTGACGTGCGGGATGACCTGAACGGTGCCGCCGAGGAAATCGCCGCGCCGCTCCTTGGCGATGATGTCCTGATAGATGCGGCCCGTCGTGATGTTGTCCTGGCGGTTGGCATGGCGCCCGGTGAAACGCTCGTAGTGGCCGAGATCGAGGTCGGTTTCAGCACCATCATCGGTGACGAAGACCTCACCATGCTGGTACGGGCTCATGGTGCCCGGATCGACGTTCAAGTAGGGGTCGAGCTTTCTCAGGCGGACGGTGAAACCGCGGGCCTGCAACAGGGCACCAAGTGCCGCCGATGCCAAACCCTTGCCAAGTGAGGAGACCACGCCGCCGGTAATGAAAATATATCGCGCCATGGAATTTCATTCTAACCGGGTCGGAACATGATTCGTAGTCCGGAAACGGCGTTTCCGGACGATTGTGGACAAGTCAGACTTGGGGCTTACGGCGTGACCGGAACCTGCGGCGTGGCCGGGACGGCGGGCGCGAGATTTGGCAGGGCGCCGCTATCCGTGCCGGTGGCCGGAGCAGCGTCACTCGAAGAGGCAGGTGGCGTCACGCTGTCGATCACCGAGCCGCCAGTGCGCTGGGTGGCGATGACCGTCAGCGCAATCGAGGTGGCGAAGAAGGCCACCGCCAGATAGGCCGTCGTGCGGGTCAAGGCATTGCCGACGCCACGGGCCGAAAACAGGTTGCCGCCACCGCCGCCGCCACTGCCGATGCCCAATGCGCCACCTTCAGAACGCTGCAGCAGCACCACGCCGATGAGGCCAAGGGCGATGATGAGATGGACGATGAGCAGGACTTCTTGCATGGCGGTTCCGGACTTTCGATCAGATTGCGCTGGCTTTAGCCATTTCATATGGGGAAAGCAACCGGCAGCGCCAAGCCTTGTGTTGCAGTGGTCCAGGCTCGGAACCTATGATGCACTCGACCCAAGGACGTTCCGATCCACAAAGTCGAGGACCCGCCGCACAAACTCAGGCCGGGCTTGCCACGGACCCCCATGACCGACACCTTGGATTTCTAACAGCGAAGCGTCCGGCAGACAGGCCAGGACCTCTGCCGCGACGAGCTTGTAGTGCGGCAGGGTTTCCGAGCCGACGATGAGGAGAACAGGGCACGACACCTCGCCAAGCTGCTCGCAGGTCAGCGGTTCTGGCGTAGGGGCGTCAAAGTCCGGGATCATCGTGTGGGCATTCTCGATCAGCATCACCTGGATCCGCGGGTCCAGTGTCGCGAACCCACCCATCTCCATGCCGAGAACGAACTCGACTGCCATCGGCATCGCGCTGGCCCCATCGCCCGCATTTGCCGTGGCATATGCTCTTGCAAAGCCCTGGCCGAAAGCCTCAAGCAGCGCCTTGTTCTTTGGCGTGCCGGGAAGGATCGAACTCAGCGACGGCTCATAGACTGTCACCGTGCGAACGAGATCGGGCACCTCCATGGCCGCACACAGCACTATGCCTCCACTGTAGGACCAGCCGACCAGATGGACGGGTTCGTTCAGCGTCCGGAGGATCGCTACCAGATCGGCCGTGTGCACATCCCGGGAGAACGGCTTGTTCTGGGGCCATTGGGTGGCTCCAAAGTGCCGGTGCGTATAGGCCATGAAGCGATGCTCGGCCGCCACGTCCTGCCAAAGACCGCACCAGCCTCGAAGGTCGGCCCAGGAGCCGTTGACGAACAGTACAGGTTCGCCTGTTCCCGCCGAGACGAAGGGAAACGCAACGCCGCCTACCTCAAGCATCTCAGGAGCCGGCATCGTCTGATCGAGTTGCATCCTGACCTTCACTGCCTTCGCTGC
This sequence comes from Hyphomicrobiales bacterium, assembly GCA_031363045.1. GTDB lineage: Bacteria > Pseudomonadota > Alphaproteobacteria > Rhizobiales > Aestuariivirgaceae > Aestuariivirga. The sequence goes on along the minus strand of JANLTS010000051.1, from coordinate 1,405 downwards.
ATCGGCAGCATTGAATATTGCATAGTTGGGCAGCATGGTCCTGAATTATTACAGGACGAGTTCCGGCTGCAGTTGCGGTCTATGAGCCGTTCGGCTCGGGTTCGCGGCGATGGCCTGCAAAGCATTTAGGTTCATGGGTCCTGACCCTAGGCCATCGCCCAAAACCAAAGGCCCCAGATGATCAGCAATGGGCCGGTGATATAGCTCAGCCGGGTGCCCCACGGCAGCAGCTTTTCCAGCAAGACCAGCAGCGCCAGCCCGGCGATCCAGTAGAGGTTCATGATGCCGCCGAAAAACAGGATGGCCATGAGGCCGAGGCAGCAGCCGAGGCAATAGAAACCGTGTTGCAGGCCCATGCGCAAGGCTCCTGCAAGTCCATCACGCCAATGGCGGGTGAGGAAGGCGAGCGGGCCCTGGCAATGCTTGAGGCAGGCGCGCTTGAGCGGGGACAATTGATAGGCGCCGGCATAGATCAGCACCGCCCCGGCAAAGATGCGGCTGGAGGTGCTCATCATGGCGGGCGACAGGACACCCAAGGACTCGAAGAGCCATTGCAGCGCGACCGCGACGGCGCTGAACCCGCCCCACACGAGCAGGTAGCCGGTGACGAAAGCCATAGCTGGCAAGCTGGCGCGCGTCATTCCTGCGGTCTTGCCCCCGCTGATCCGGGCGTGGAGGAGAATAACCGGGGCGGCGCTGGGCAGCATCATTGCCAGCATCATCACCCACCACATGGCGAACATCGTAAGGACGTAAGCGGGTGTCCAGTCTACCGGCGTTGCGACCGCCCGAGACAAGGCTTCGGGTGCGCCAATGGCCATCGCCCAAGAGGTCATCGCCATGGGGCTCATGCCTGTTCCCGCTCCGGCCAGGAGATAAAGCCAGCTGGCTGCAATGACACTGCACAGCGCCACCAGCACGAGGATTCTCTCGAAGCCTAAGAGTTTTTCGATCCAGCTTGCCGATGACATCGGCCAGGCTCTTGCGCGACCGCCACCTATTGCAGCGGAAAGCGCCGCCGGGATTCGGCGAAGTCGTATTTGAGGCCGTTCGGACCCCAGGCGATATGGGCGAGCGAGCTGTGGGTCTGATTGAGATCGAATTTCAGGTCGCCCATGCTCTTGGCAAAGCCTGCCGCGTTCTCGGCCTCGTGGAAGACCCAGCCATCCGGCAGCACGGTGATCATGCGGTGCTCGGTATCGGTGACCGGATTGCGGATCGGCTCGCTTCTGGTGCGGAGGATCTGCGGAACCTCGATGCGGGCGGTGCGCTTGGTGATATCCCAGTCGAACTTGATCTTGGTGAAGATCGGCTCGTGGATGGTCTTCACGATGATGCTGAAGATGTTGAACATGGTTCCCGGCGGCTGATCGGCGCCACCAAGGATGTAGAAGATCGCATCCTT
>JANLTS010000578.1:0-17136 GCA_031363045.1 Hyphomicrobiales bacterium | reverse complement strand
GTCAAGATTCCCAATCTTGGAAACCCCATCCGCAACATGTCGGGCGGCCAGCGGCAATGCGTGGCGATCGCCCGCACCGCGACATTTGCATCGAAGTTGATCATCATGGACGAGCCGACGGCGGCCTTGGGCGTGCAGGAGACCGCGCAAGTCGAGAACATCGTCAAGACGCTCAAAGCCAATGGCGAACCGCTGATCCTGATTTCCCACAACATGCGGCAGGTGTTCGATCTGGTCGATCGCATCATCGTCTTCCGCCGCGGCCGCATCGTCGCCAACTTGCGGAAGGAAGACACCAGCGGCCAGGACGTGGTGGCCTATATCACTGGCGCCAAGACAGCGCCCGAGTATGCCGACGCGGCCTGAGCGGGCTTTGCAGATGCCCGTTCGCCCGCTATCCAGCAGGGCCGGATGGGGCGGACAGCAATGAGCCTGCTGACCTGCGATCCGGCGCCTTGTCGAGCCAGAGGTTTTGCAGATAGAGTTCGGAAATCTGGAGCACTTCGAGGCTTTTCACATGGGGCCGGGTGCCGGGTGAGTGCGCGCCAGAATGACTGGATGATGACGTCATCGCCTTGCAGGATGGTTTCGAGGTCTATCATCAGTTCATGTTGCCATCCCTGGCGTCGCTGGCGAGGCTATCAAAAAACCTTCAGCGGTGGATTGCCGTTTTTACTCAATTCGGTTATCGAATTGTGCCCTGCAAAATAGCTGCGGCGCGTCAGGCGGCCGACAGTATGTTGAAAGCGTTCAACTGATATTGTGCAGGCAGAGCAAGGGCGCAATGTTCTTAGATTCGGCCGCTGTCAGGGATCTTGTGGAATGTGTCCCGGACGGTGTGCCGCAGTGGACGGAACTTGAATTCCACAGTCCGGTGCAATAGACGTTTTGTTCCAAAACCAAATTATCCCGAGAGTCCATTGGGACGGTCCGCACCTGTTCGCGGATGGCGTGGACTCATCATATGACGCGCTGCACGAACCAACCTATTGGAGTACAATAACATGAAAGCCAAACTCGGCATGTCGCCCATCGCCTGGTGGAACGATGACCTGGTGGAATTGAGCGATGACGTTTCGCTGGAAGAGTGCCTGCGGCAGTCGCGCTCGGCGGGTTTTACCGGCATGGAAATGGGACGGCGCTTCCCGCCCGACCCGAAGCTCATGCTGCCGGTGCTGAAGGCTGCCGATGTGACGCTGTGCGGTGGCTGGTTCTCTGGCACGCTGGTGGATGAGCCGCTGGCTGTGAACCAACAACGCATTCAACCGATGATCGATTTGTTCAAGGCGGTCGATGCGCCGTGCATCGTTTACGGCGAAGTTGCACGCTCGATCCAGGGTGACCGGTCGAAGCCGCTGGCAACCAAGCCGAAACTTACGGGCGACGAGATGAAAGCCTATGGCCGCCGGGTGACTGAGTTTGCTGAATGGGTGGAGGCCCAGGGCATGCCGATGGCCTATCATCATCACATGGCCGCCGTGGTCGAGACCGAGCTTGAACTCAATTCCTTCATGAATCACTCCGGCATTTCACTGTGTTTCGATGCCGGCCACATGGCATTTGCCGGCGGCGATGTGCTGCGCTGCATCGACACGCATCACGCCCGCATCCGCCACGTCCACACCAAGGACGTGCGCTTAGAGGTGATCAATGGGCTCGACCGGACGAAGGAGAGCTTCCTCGATGCGGTGATGAAGGGCGCCTTCACGGTGCCGGGCGATGGCTCACTGGATTTCGAGGCCATTGTGAAAAAGCTCGCTGGCTATGGCTATGAAGGTTGGTTCGTTGTGGAAGCCGAGCAGGACCCGAAGAAATCACCACCGCTGAAGATGGCGCAGATCGGCCACAAGGAATTGATGCGGGTGATGACGGCGGCCGGTTACACGGTCGTGGCTTGACATGCGCGAACTCGGTATCGGCATCATCGGCACCGGCTTCATGGGCAAGGCGCATGCCTTTGCCTATCGCGCGGCGCTCGCGGCTTTCCCCGGCATTCCGGTTCCCCGCCTCGAGATGATCGCCGACGCGAACGCGGCGGGAGCGGCGAAAGCAGCACACCAATATGGCTTCGCGCGTTCGACCGGCAACTGGCAGGAGATGATCGCCGATCCGAAGATCGACGTTGTGTCGATCACCACGCCCAACACCTTGCACAAGGAGATGGCGCTGGCGGCAATCGCTGCCGGCAAGCATGTGCATTGCGAGAAGCCGCTGTCGCCATCGCTCGCCGACTCATTGCTGATGGTGGAGGCGGCGGAAGCCAAGAGTGCTGTTACACAGGTGGGCTTCAACTATATCAAGAACCCGTTGTTGAAGTTGGCGCGCGCGATGGTGGAAGCGGGCGAGCTTGGCGAGATCACCGGCTTTCGCGGCATTCATGCCGAAGACTATATGCATGATCCGGAGTCTCCTTGGACCTGGCGCATCGATCCGTCGGGGGGCCCTGGCGTCATCGCCGATCTCGGATCGCACATCATCGGCATGGCGCGCTTCCTGCTGGGGCCGATTGCCGAGGTGAGCGCGGATGTTCGCACCGTGGTGACGTCCCGGCCCATTGCGAGGGGAGCGAAGGACCGCAAGGACGTGCTGGTCGACGACGTGGCGCGCCTCCTCTTGCAATTCGGGCGCGGCTGCGGTGGCAGCATTGAGGCCAATTGGATTGCCACGGGGCGCAAGATGCAACTGGGTTTCGAACTCACGGGGTCCAAGGGCTCGCTGGTGTTCAATCAGGAGCGGCTCAACGAGTTGTTGTTCTACAGAGCCGGCGGCGATGCCATAACGAATGGTTATGTGAAGATCGAGTCGGGTCCGCAGCATCCGCCTTATGGCGAGTTCTGTGTTGCCGGCGGGCATCAGCTCGGCTTCAATGATTTGAAGACCATCGAGATGGGCGAGTTCCTTGGCGCCATCGGTGGCGGACCAAAGGCAGGCCCGGATTTTCGCGAGGCCTATGAGATCCAGAAGGTGGTCGAAGCGGCAATCGCGTCATCGAAGACGCGGAGCTGGGTGACAGTTAACTAGATTTCCCTCTCCCGCAAGGGGAGAAGGAAAACATCATGTCAGCCAGATGCGGCCCTGCGGCGGGAAGGGCAGGGTGCCATCGCGCAACTGCACTTCCACGTTGGCCAGTTGGTCGGTCCAGGCGCTGACGCCAGCGGCTTCGAGTGTGGCGCGCGGGATCGATTGCCAACGTTCCGAGAGATTGAAGACGCAGACCAGTCGACCTACCGGGCTCTTGCGGGCGAATGCGAACAGGCCATCGATGTTGAAATCGAGGATGGCCACCGGATTGACGGCATGGATCTGCGGCGTGGCGCGGCGGCGTTCGATGATATTGCGCAGGCCGGAATAGATGCGGCCTTCGATGCTGGCGGGATCGTTGCGGCGCGCCGCCTTGTTCCAGTCCATTTGCGGGCGATGCAGCCAGCGGGCGTCGTGTTTCAGGTGTTCATCGTGTTCGAACGAGTGGTCATTGAGCATGCCCAGCTCATCGCCCATGTAAATCAGCGGAATGCCGCCGAAGCTGGCGATCAGCGCATGACCCATGAGGATGCGGTGGATGGCGGTGTCGATGGCCGTGGGATCATTGGCGGCAAGGGCCGTCTCCAAGCCGCAGAGCGACGCGCAGGTGCCGACGGTGCGCTTGTCGCCGGTGCCGGGGTTGGACTGGAAATCACCGCCGCGCGCGAAGCCGCCGGGGAACCGGCCGGCATAGAAGTCAGCGAGGAAGGCGCGATGCGTGTAGCCTTCAACGCCAACGGCAATTGCATCTTCATCCGTCACCGCCCAGCCGATGTCGTCATGGCAGCGCAGATACGTGCCCCAGGCGGCATTGACAAAACTCTCGGGAAAATGCGTGCCCAGCACATGGGTCATCAGCCTGGTCTCACGGGTTGCGAGCGCCGACCAGAACTGCACCATGAGGGAATTGTGATAAGCAAGATTGCCCTCGCGGCCTGAATGCTTGCCCTGGCCGAGATAGGGGATCAGGTCCTTCGGCGCCACGATCGCCTCTTCCTTGTGGATCAGGGCCGGCGCGACGATGCGGCTGGCGGCGCGCAGGGCCTGCAACAGCTGGTGCACTTCCGGCTCGTTCTGGCAGCGCGTTCCCATGCGTTTCCACATGAAAGCCACGGCATCGAGTCGCACCACGTCCACACCCTGGTTGGCGAGGAACAGCATGATCTTGACGACTTCGAGGAACACCTGCGGGTTGGTCCAGTTCAAATCCCACTGATGTTCGTTGAACGTCGTCCACACCCATTTCCGCATGTCGTCATAGTAAGCAAAATTTCCCGGCGCATGGGTGGGGAAGACTTCGACCAGGCTTTGTGAATATTGATCGGGCAGGGTGGGAGCGTCGAACATCCAGTAATAGTCCTGGTAGCGCTTGTCGCCGTTCCGCGCGCGGTTTGCCCAGTCGTGTTCCTTGGCGGTGTGATTCAAGACGAGGTCGATGCAGACGCTCATGCCGCGCTGGCGCAATGCGGTGGTGACGGTTTCGAGATCGGCCATGGTGCCAAGGGCGGGATTGATCTCGCGGTAGTCCATCACCGAATAGCCGCCGTCGCTGTCGCCGGGGCGCGGCTTCAGGCAGGGCATGAAATGGATGTAGGTGGCGCCTAGCTCCTCAAGATAGTCCGCCTTGTCGAGCACGCCCTTCAATGTGCCGTTGAAGCGGTCGATATAGAAGACATAGCCCAGCATGTCCGGGCGCTGGAACCAGTCGGGCTCGAGGTCGCGGGCCAGGTCGAGGTGGCACAGCGGGGCTGGCCGATCCGCTTGCAATGTCACCAAGGCTTCGATCAGGTCATTGCAAAACGTGTCGAAGCCCGGGGCGGTGCCATAGAGCTCCTCAAGCGGTGCAAAGAGATCGCGCTCGCTGCGTTGAAAGCGCAGGCGGAAAATCTCGCGCTGATGGCTGGAGAGGCCGTTGGCGGCGGCCAAGAGCTGATCCGCGATGGCGCTATACTGGCTCACCGGCTTTTCCATGAGGCTCCTCCGCACGTCGTCTAAAGTCTCAAAGCGCTTTGATTTTCAGCTGGTCCAGATTTGAAAATGTGAAACGCCGGACTGTTATGATGGCTGGAAAGGCTGAAATCAATGGGTTTGTTGCGACAAGTTTCGCTGCACTTGCGAAGGCGTATCTCTCAAAGCGATTTGAAAACGCCTTCGACCTGTGATATGGCGATGGCATCAACAAGTCTGGGAGGCCCTGATGGCAATTCGCGCGCTGGTGTGGAACGAGAACGAACACGAGAAGATCAATGCGCTGGTGAAGAAGCTTTACCCCCAAGGCATTCACGCGGCCATCGCCAAGGCCTTTGACGGCGACACGGAGATCGAAGTCGAGACCGTGACGCTCGACATGCCCGAGCATGGGTTGACGGTCGAGCGCCTGGCCAAGACCGACGTGCTGCTGTGGTGGGGCCACATGGCACATGGCAAGGTTGACGATGCCATCGTCGAGCGGGTGCAGAAGCGGGTGTGGGAGGGCATGGGTCTCATCGTGCTTCACTCCGGGCATTTCTCGAAAATCTTCAAGCGGCTGCTGGGCACGCCGTGCTCGCTGAAATGGCGCGAGGCGGGCGAGGTCGAGCGCGTCTGGGTGATCAACCGCAATCATCCGATTGCCGCTGGCCTGCCGGAATATATCGAGATTGAGCACGAGGAAATGTACGGCGAACCCTTCACCATTCCCGAGCCCCTGGAGACGGTGTTCATTTCATGGTTCGAGGGCGGCGAGGTGTTCCGCTCCGGCGTCACCTTCCAGCGGGGCGCTGGAAAGATTTTCTACTTTCGCCCCGGCCATGAAGCCTATCCGACCTATCATAATCCGCTGGTGCTGAAAGTGATCCGTAACGCCACGCATTGGGCTTATAATCCGGCCAAACCCTGGACCTCAATTGATAACGCGCCGAATGTGCCGCATGACAAGGCGCCGGTTCCGCTCGAGGTCAAGGGGCCGCGCCTGCATGAAGACGGCGAGGAGGGTTACCGGTGAGCAAGGTCCGTCTCGCCGTTCTCGGCACCGGCTCGATGGCCGCTAATCACGCACGGCTGTTCCAGTCCGATGCCCGCGTCGATGTGGTGGCCACGGCCGATGTCGATCAGGCCCGCGCCAAGAGTTTCGCGGAAAAGCATGGCATCGCCAATTCCTTCGGCAGCCTCGATGACTTGCTGGCCTGGGGCAAGTTCGATGCCATCACCAATGTGACGCCCGATGCCGTACATCACCCGACGACGATGAAGATCATCGCGGCCAGGAAGCATGTGCTGTGCGAGAAGCCGCTGGCCGAGAATTTCGCGCTGGCGGATGAAATGGCAAGTGCCGCCGAGAAAGCCTTGCTCATCAACATGGTCAACCTGAGCTATCGCAATGTGGCGGCGTTGCAAAAGGCGCGGGCGCTGATCGCGGCGGGGGAGATCGGCGAGGTGCGGCACGTCGAGGCGTCGTACCGGCAGAGTTGGCTGGTGGGCAAGCACTGGGGCGATTGGCGGACCGAGCCGATGTGGCTGTGGCGCCTGTCGGAGAAACATGGCTCCAAGGGCGTGCTCGGCGATGTCGGCATTCACATTCTGGATTTCGCCACCTTCGCCATCGGCATGCTGCCGGTGTCATTGCAGGCCCGCGTCAAGACCTTCCACAAGGCCGATGGTGACAAGATCGGCGAATATCCGCTCGATGCCAATGACAGCGCTTCGATGCAGGTGGAGTTCGAGAATGGCGCGCTGGGCGTCATTCACGCCAGCCGCTTCATGACCGGCTATGGCAATGTGTTGAAGCTCGATGTCTTCGGGACGAAGGGCGCCATCGAGATCAATCATGGCGGGGAGTGGACCGAAATCCGCATGTGCTCAGGCGAGGACGTGCACGGCCAAGCCTGGCGGCGGGTGGCGGTGGACGCCGTTCCCACCATCCATGCACGCTTCATTGACGCGGTGGTTTCGGGCGTCAATGGCGACCCATCATTCCGCCGCGGCGCCACGCTGCAGGCGATGCTTGATCTTTGCTTTAGTGAAGAGGCGGGGCGGGGAGCGAAGATATAGGCCTCCAGTCTTCTCCCGTGAAACGGGAGAAGAAGGGGACCCAAGCGAAGCTTGGGGGAGATGAGGGATTGCGGACTCCAGCCGAAGACTTGCCCTGCGGCCCCTCACCTATCCCACCGCTTCGCGGCGGGCGCCTTTCCTCTCCCGTGAAACGGGAGAGGACAATATTCATTCATATCGGGGTTTCGATGGCGCGGCGGGTGGCTGCCAGTGGGGCTTTGTCATCGAAGCTGACGCCATCGGCTGTGAGGGTGACCCCCAGGCCTTTCCACAGGGCGAGGAGATCGGTCGTCGCCGGGTCTTTTCGCATCGCCTCGAACTGGCGCATCAGCACATCGGTGCCGGTGGCCTTGTCGCCGATGGCCAGGGTTTCGGCGAAATCCCACTCGCGGCGGAAATCGCGCGTGGCATTGATGGCGCGTAGCGCCTGCTGCAAGCCGAAGCGATTGTCCGTCTGCTGACGAATGGCGACGTCGGCCAGCAAGCAGAAGATGGCGCCACCCCAATAGGTGCGGCCCCAGTTCACTGTCACCTCATAACCGCCCTCGCCGTCCTTCGGCAGGCCACGCGGCATCATCTTCACGAAGTCGCCCCAGATCTGCTCTGGTTTCAAATGTCCCGCCTGCACCCGGGCAATCGATTCGACATAGACGGCGATGCCTTCCGCCATCCAGTTGTGGCGGCCATCCATCCACGGGAAGGCGAGATGGATCATCTCGTGCACCAGAACCCAATCTCGCACCAGCAGGTCGTTGTCAGTTGATTGAGCTCCGGCCTTGACGCGGATGAGCGGAACATCGCCCGGGAACGTCTGGCCGCCGCGCACGCCTGGTTCACCATTGGTCTGCAGGCGGATGAACACTTGCGGGACGGGAAAGCGGCCATAATAGACCATGACCGCATCGGCTGACTGCCTGATCCAGCGATCAACAAGTTTCGCGAATGCCGGGGTGATCTCGCCTTGGGTTTCGACGGTCACTTCGGACTCGCCAAACCGGTACGTTGTGACAGCGGCCATGGCCGGACTGGCCAGCATTGCCATGGGACTCAAAAGAACTGCGCGGCGTTTCATACCGCGCAGTTTCAACTCAGAAGCAGATCAAAAGCCACACACGTTCGCGTGTCAGGCGGCGACGCCAGTGCCGATGGCACACGAGACGCCAGTGCCGCCAAGCCCGCAATAGCCGTTGGGGTTCTTGGCAAGATATTGCTGGTGATAGGCTTCGGCGAAATAGAATTCCTGGCCGCCGGCGATTTCCGTGGTGATGGCGCCGTAGCCCTTGGACTGCAATGCCTTCTCATAGGCCGCCTTGGCGGCGAGTGCCGCGTCGCGCTGCGCCTGGCTGGTCCAATAGATGGCGGACCGGTATTGGCTGCCCATGTCATTGCCCTGGCGCATGCCCTGTGTCGGATCATGGGCCTCGAAGAACACTTTGAGCAGGGCTTCATAGCTGACCTTGGCGGGATCATAGACCACCAGCACCGACTCGGCATGACCGGTGAGACCGGAACAGACCTCCTCGTAGCTTGGATTGGGCGTGAAGCCGCCGGCATTGCCGACCGCCGTCACATAGACGCCCGGTACCGTCCAGAATTTCCGCTCGGCCCCCCAATAGCAGCCCATGGCGAAGACCGCCGTCTCGAAACCAGCGGGATAGGGGCCTTTCAGCGGGTTGCCGTTGACGACATGGCGCTCGGCGGTGGGGATGGCGCTGCTGCGGCCCGGAAGTGCGGTCGCGGCTTCGACGGGCGTGGATTTCCGGCGGGAGAAGAGCATGATTTGGTTCCTTCCTCAGATGCCCGGCAGATATAGTGTGGCAATCTCTTCACAGCCACTCAACAGTGCTTGATTAAACGGTTTTCATGGCTTAATCGCCAGCCTCTCTAAGGAAGGGTGGCCGAGTGGTTTAAGGCACACGCCTGGAACGCGTGCATACGTGAAAGCGTATCGAGGGTTCGAATCCCTCCTCTTCCGCCAATCAATTTATAACCATTTGATTTCATTAGTTAATTTTTATATTGGCGCAATAGCCTCACATTTGGCCCCACGACGCAGCTGTTGGATAACTGAGACTTAAGCTCTTGTGTCCCCGTGCCGATATCCCGCTCTTGCCTTTCAGCATTTCTGGTCTTGGTCAGGCCAACATTGTCACGCGGGTGGACTATGCAATAACGATCATCCTTCTCTCCTAACCGCAGCCTAAGCACATCACTCGATCACCTCTTGCGCACTCGTGCGCTCCCAAGGAACCCGGCCATGAAGTACCCATGTTGTTTTCCGTGCTTACCGCGATGGGCCCGTCGACCCTGTTTTCCCGGTTCGTCACCCACTCGGAAAGATGACAATGACATATTTCCTGCACGACCCAACACAACACCTAATTTGGGCAGCATGTTAGATGGACAGACAACGTAAAATAGGCCGATAACTGTGGAAGATGCACTGAGGAGCGTTCTTTCTTCGATCGCTAACTACTCGTTCGCAAGCTAGGGTGTCAACTCTGCGAGTCGTAATCATAGCGGGTTCACGCGTCTCAAAGGGAAATTCGACGTTTGGCTAGTAGCGAACCATGCCTGCATCGACATTGAGGGTCTGGCCGGTGATCCAGCGTGCGTCATCCGAAGCCAGGAAGGCGACGGCATCGGCGATATGTTCCGGTTGGCCGCGCCCGGGCATGGCTTGCAGCATGCCGACGAAATCGAAGGCGTTGTTGTGCGGGCTGACCTTGACACCGTCGGATTCGGTCAAACCCGGGGTAACGGCATTGACGGTGATGCCATGCTTGCCGAGTTCGGTCGCGGCGGCGCGGGTAAAGCCGATCACGCCGCCCTTCGATGAGACATAGGCCGCCATGTTGGGCGTGCCGGCAAAGAACGAGTTGGACGCGATGTTGACAATGCGGCCCTTCTTGCCGGCTTTACGCATGGCGTCCGAAACGGCGCGCGTGACGATGTAGGTGCCGGTCAGGTTGACATCGATGATCTTGCGCCAATGGTCGAGATCAATGTCGTCCCAGGCGATGAAGGGAACGATCGCCGCATTGTTAATCAGGATATCGACCGCACCGGTTTTCTCGACCAGCCTTGCCACCTGATCGGGCTTTGAGATGTCGGCGGTGACCGACGTGGCACCATGGCCAATGTCCTTGGCGGCTGCCGCAGCGCCATCGGCATTCATGTCGCTGACGGTCACCTTGGCGCCATCCTCCGCCAGGCGTTTGGCGATGGCCTTGCCGATCCCTTGTGCAGCGCCCGTGACGATGGCGGTTCTGCCGTCAAGCCTCTTGCTCATGATGTTATCTCCCTCAATTGTCGTGATCGATTGTGGCGATGGCGGCGTTGATGCCGGCACCCGTATCGCATGTGTGACCCAGCGCAGTGAGCGCGCCGCCCAAGGCCGCAAGGGCCGCTATGGCGTAGATGGGTTGGGCCGTCGGGCCCATGTGGCCGATGCGCGTGAGCTTGCCCAGCGTTTCACCACGCCCCGACGACAGCGTTACGCCATAGCGCGCGCGGGCCTCGCGGCGGAGCGCCGCTTCGTCAATTCCGTCAGGTGTACGCACGGCCGTGCAGGTCGGTGAGGCAATGTCTTCGCTTGCCGCCCAGAGGCCAAGACCCATCGCCTTGACGCCTGCCCGCATGGCTCTCGCGGTGAGGGCGTGACGGGCCCAGACGTTCTCTGGCCCCTCTGCGAGATAGAGATCGAGCGCCGCATTGAGGCCGTTGATCTCCGCCACTGATGGCGTGAAGGGGAAGGGTTGCCTGGCATCCCAGGCATGTTCCCAATCGAGCAATGACAGCATGGAGGCGCGCGGTGCGGCGGGATTTGCCTTCATCCGCGCCCAGGCCCGGTCGCTGATGGCGCAGAGTGTCAAAGCTGGCGGGGCACCCAAGCATTTGTTGGGCCCGGTGATATAGATATCGGCGGAGCAATCTTCCGGGTTGGTGTTCATGCCGCCCCATGAGGATACGGCGTCAACGATCAGATAGGCGCCGTGCTGGGCGATGATGGCGCCGATCTCGTTGATCGGGTTCAGCGTGCCGGATGGCGTGTCGTGATGGCAGACCGAGACGATGCTGATCTCCGGATGTTTTTTCAGCATTGCGGCGACGGCTTCGGGGGCGATCGCCTGGTTGTAGGGAACCTCGATTTCAACGAGGTTCGGCGAATAGCGTTTCGCCCAATAGCCGAAGCCCTTGCCATAGACTCCCGAAGCCAGATTCAGCACGGTGTCTTTTGGCGTGATGATCGAGGCGGCGGCGGCTTCGAGGCCGAGCACCGGTTCGCCATGAAGAATAAGCGCTGGTGACTTGGTCTTGAGTGCTATCGCTGCTTTTTCGGCGACGCGCTGGTAATGCAATTGAAAGGCTGGATCGAAATCGTAGAGCACCGGACGTGCGAGTGCCAGCAGCACTTCCGGATAGGCATTCACGGGGCCTGCGGTCAGCGTGATGACCGGGCTCTGGCTTTCGGCATAGCGCATGAAATGCTCCTCCTTTAGGCGTAGAATTGTGTACCGGTCTTGTAGGTCTTGTAGTTTTCGAGATCGTGGGAATACATCAGGTCCGCACCGAGGTCCTCGGCCATCTTCTTCACCCGCCGCATGGATTTGACGCCGGCCACCGGATCGATGTGGAAGGAGGCCTGGTTCAGGGTCTCAAGGCTCTTCTGCGTATAGGCACAGTCAATCGTGAAGAGAATCGGCTTGCGCGTGCCGAACTCAACGAGCAACGAGTAGTGACCAATCGAATGGCCTGGCGTGGCGATGAGCTTGACGCCCTTGGCGAGATCGACGTCGCCGGTGATCCCTTCAAACGTTGAGTTGGCGCGTGTGGTGCCGGGCAGCAACTGCGCCGTGACGCCGCGCGCCTCAGCGGCTTCCGCCGAGAAACTCAAATCCGAGTAGCCGAGATGCTCAAAGGGTTCGGGGTTGCAGGCTTGCGGCACTTCAAGCGCGTGGCAGATCTTCTTGGCGTGCGGGAAATACTTGTTGCCGCCGCAATGGTCGAAATGAAAATGCGAATTGACAACAATCCCAATATCCTTCGGCTCAAGCCCGATGAGTTTCAGGGCGCCGGGGATGGTCTGATCCTTGGACTGGATCGGTTTCTCAAAGGGCAGCACCTTCATCACATGGTCAAAGTCAAAGCCGGTATCGATGAGAAAGCGGCCATCCTTGTGCTCGACCAGTATCGAGTAGACCGGAAAGCGGATATCTCCGGCGGGCCCGCGATTCCAGAACACATGGTAACCGTCGATCACCAGCGTGCCGCCATCGAGCAGATAGACTTTGGTATCGGACATGAATTCCTCCTTGAGCGTGTTAGCGGGCACCGCGTTGATAGGGAAGGCCAAGGGCCGCGGGAAGGCTTGCCCGGCGGCCAAAGAGAACGAGCATCAGCATCACTGCGGTAAACGGCAGCATGTTGATGATATCAGTCGGCATGTTGATGCCCGCCACTTGCATGGCAGTGGTCAACGACAAGCACACGCCAAACAGCACGGCACCCGCCAGCACCCAGACCGGCCGTCCGCGCGCCAGCATGGCAAGTACGATGCCGAGGAAACCGGCGCCGTTGGTGATGAAGGGCACGAAGAGTCCAGCGCCGATATTGGCGAGATAGGCGCCGCCGATGCCTGCCAATGCGCCCGTTGTCAGCACCGCGAAAGTCCGTGTACGGATAACATCGACACCAGCCACATCGAGCGCCGCCGGTTTGTCACCTGCCGCCTGAAGGTTGAGGCCAAGCTGCGTGCGGCGATAGATGAAGCTCATCACGATCACCAGAACCACAGCAAGGTAGACGATCAGGTGATGTTTGAACAGCGCGGGGCCGATTACCGGAATGTCACTCAGACCCGGAATGATCGTGATGTCGGCTGCCGGAAGCCTTGGGTAAGTGCGTGAAAACTGGAAGTGGTGAGCCAATGCCGTCAGACCCTCGAGCCCGAGGGTCAGTCCGATTCCGATGACGATCTGATTCAATCCGAGCCGCACGCAGAGCAGCACCATGATGAGCGCAACGGCACAGCCTGCCAGTCCGCCGGTCAAGAATCCGAGCCAGAGCGACTCGCTCGAATAGGCGCCGAGGAATCCAACATAGGCACCGGCAATCATCATGCCCTCGATGCCGATGTTGAGGACGCCTGCCTTCTCCGACATTTGTTCGCCAATGCCGGCCAGCAACAATGGCACCGCTGCAGTGATGGCACCGAACAGCAGCGCACTGAGAAAGACATCTGTAAACAGGGCCGTCACGTTGTCCGAACCTCCCTGGCCGCGGCCCGGTGCTGCGCAATATATTCGGCAAGCGCCAGGACGATGAGCGTGATCGCCACGAAGACCAGAGTGAAATCCTGCGGCACGCCCAACCGCCGCGCCGCACTTTCCCCGCCGATCGACAGGACTGAAAACAGGAACACGAAGGCGATGGCGGCAAAGCCGTTCATCCGAGCCAAGAACACCACCGGGATCACCGCCATGCCATAGGCCGGGTTCCAATCGGCGCGAACGTTGCCATAGACGCCAAGAATGTCAACGGCGCCAGCGAGCCCCGCAAGACCCGCCGAGAGCGCGAACACCAATATCGTCAGCCCCGGCACATCCAAGCCGGCATGCAACGCCGCACGCGGATTGGCCCCGACAACGCGCAGCTTCAGGCCGAGGGCCGTTCGGGTCATCATCAAATGAACGGCGATCACCGCTACGAGACCCAGGAGCAGTCCCGAAGTAACTGTGGTGTCGAAAAGCCGTGGCAATCTATCTTCGACCGCCAGGGTGCGGGTTTGCGGCACGGTGGTGGCCGGATCGAGGAAAACCAGCTTCACCAACACATTCGCGAAGGACGCACCGAGGAAGGTCATCATCAATGTTGTGATGATCTCATTGACACCTTGATAGGCGCGCAGCAGTGCCGGCACCAGTGACCAGAGCATCGCGACACCGGTTGCGAGAGCCATGCTGAGCAAGACTGCCAACCACACAGGGATCACCGTCACGAGCAATGGCGCGGCGGCGGCGGCTGTCACCGCCCCTAAGAGAAATTGACCGTCAGTGCCAAGATTCCAGATGCCGGCCCGAAACGCGACAATGAGGCTGGCGGCGATGAACAGGAGCGGCGCCATGCGCGTCAGCGTCTGTTGCAATCCGATCCAGGAGAACAGGCCGCGCTGTAAGACATAAGCATAGTATGAAACGGGATTGACGCCGGCAACGATCAGGATGATGCCGGCCAGAACCAGGGCAATGACAATGGGCCCAAGTGCGAGGCTGATGCGCTCGATGATCATGCCGCAAGCCCGATCATCAATCGCCCGATTGCGCTGTGAGCGGCTTCGCCATTATCGACAAAGCCACTGATGGCGCCACCTGACATGACAGCGATGCGGTCGGCGAGGGCAAGCAACTCTTCAAGATCGGTCGATATCAGCACGACACCCAGGCCCGCCGCTGCGATCTCGCGGATGCGCTCGCGCGTGGCAAGGGTGTTGGAGAGATCGAGCCCATGGGTCGGCTTGTTGAAGATGATGGCGCGTGCACCATCAACGAGCTCGCGGGCAATGATGAGTTTCTGGATGTTGCCGCCGGACAAGCGTCCGACCGGTGTGTGGACGCTGGGGGTTCTGACGTCATATTCTTTCACCAGCGCGCCGGCGCGCGATGCGATTGCCCGGCGTTGCTCGATGCCGCGCAACCAGAGCGGTTCGCGGCCGATCTCCTTCAGGAAAAAATTGGTGGCGACCGCCAACGTGCCGACAGTGCCTTCACCTAGCCGGTCATCAGTGAGATAGCGCAACCCCATGGCGCGGCGTTCGGCCTGGTTCTTGGATATCAGTTCGGCACCGTTGAGGCGAATCGAACCAGCTACCGCTCGGCGCTGGCCGGCAAGCGTCTCAGCCAGTTGCTTCTGGCCGTTGCCATCGATCCCGGCGAGCCCAAGAATTTCACCCGGCCTGACATCAAAGCTGATGGACTTCAAGCCGTGGTGACCCGATGCAGCGGGTAGCGACAGGCCACGCACCTCAAGCAGAGGGTCAGCAGCCGGCTGGATGCGTGGTTCGCGGCGACCCGCTTCTGGGTCGCCACTGCGGCGGCCAAACATCATCTCGACGATTTCGGCGATGATGGTGGGTTCATCACGGGACTTCAACTCCTCCGCCGTGATCTCGCCGACCTTGCGTCCGAGCTTGAGGACGGAAATGCGATCTCCGAAGGCCACTGCCTCCTTGAGCTTGTGGGTGATGAAGACGATTGCCAGGCCCTGCTTGGCCAGCTTGCGCATTAATGCACCCAGGTCCTCGATGCCTTTCGGCGTCAGCATCGAGGTCGACTCGTCAAGTATGAGCACGCGGCTTTGGCGCAACAGGGCGCGAAGGATTTCCACTTGCTGCTGTTCGCCGAGCGAGAGATCGGCAGCGAGCGCATTGAGATCGATGGCAAGGCCGAGGTTCTTGCTGATCTCTGCCACGCGGGCTTTGAGTTCCGATTTCTGCGGCATCTGCCACCAGGGCGCGCCCAGCAACAGATTTTCGCCAGCTGTGAGGGTCGGCACCAGCATGGTGTGCTGGAACACTGTGCCAATGCCAAGCGCGAGTGCCAGTTTTGGTGAGGAGATGGTGGCTTCCTTGCCGTCGATGAGAATCCGCCCGCCATCAGGCTGCTGAACACCGGAGAGCATGTCGATCAACGTTGATTTGCCCGCACCGTTTTCGCCCAGCAGCACATGCACCTCGCCGGAACGAATGGTGAGATCGACATGGTCATTGGCGACCACGCCGGGAAAGCGCTTGGTGACGCCCTCGAGAACGATTGTTTCGGCCATGGCCCAGGGCAGGGACGCCAGTGGCGTCCCCGCAGGTCTCGCGTCTTATTCGGCTGGAACGGATACGTCGGACATCAAGGCGCGCACAGCTGCCGCATCGAAGATCGGATCGACCTTGATGGCGCCCGACATCACGTCGTCGCGCAGTTTCATCACCGAGGCCCAGACATCGTCGGGGATCTGCGGCGTCTTCAGCAGCTTGATCGAGTCATCGGCGAGTGTGATGGAATAGCTCTTGGTGCCGAAGGTGTCGGCCTTCAGATCGTTGATCATCGCGACATAAACCGGCGTGATGTTCCAGATCACCGAAGAGAGCAGGTAACCCTTGTCGATGGCGGTCTTGTCACCGATGACATCGATGAACATGACCTTGCCACCGTCCGCCGCCTTCACAGTTTCGACCGCCTGCAGCATACCGAAGCTTGAACCATTACCTTGGCCGAAAATGATATCGGCACCGGCAGCGATGACTTGCTCGGTCACGCGCTTGCCGCCCGCGGCGTCACTATAGGCGGCAGGTCCAATTACCGCGTAGCGCACCTTGACGTCGGCATTCTCTGCCTTGACGCCCTGGGCGAAGGCGGCGGACTGCGAGTTCCATGACGGCGGCTCGCCGGAGACCACAATGCCCACCGTCTTCGAGCGCGTCATCTTGGCAGCGAGGCGGCCGGCGAGATAGGCGCCGGTGTGGCCTGACAGTGTATAGTCGGCCACCATGCCAGCCTTGAGAGCGCTGGGAGTATCGACGATGGCCACCGGTACTTTCATCTCTGCGCCGATTTCCGGTGCAGCGGTGTTGTAACCCGAAGCATGGGCGATGAGCAGGCTGGCGCCATCGGCGGCCAGTTCGCGCATTGTCGGCCGCACATCCCCGTAGCCTAAGCCTTGCGCGACGATGACCTGAACGCCGGTCGCTGCTGCCGCCGCCTTGGCAGCATCAACGCCCTGCTGATTCCAGCCATAATCGGTACCTTCTTCGGGGGTCAGAATGGCAATGGACTTTACTTCGGCAGCAAGCGCGCTTCCGGCCATCAGGATGCCGAACATTGCAGCTGTGATGGTTGACTTGAACGACGTCATGGTTGGTTTCCTCCGTGGTGCTGGTTGTTGTTTGGTCGGCAGGCTATTAAGAACTCAGGATGTGGCTGATTGGAACGACGTGGCGCTTCGCGCTTCTTGGAATGTGGTTCACGGCGGCAAATGCCACCGAGTTGAAACAGATTGAATTCAAGGTTGGGACCGAGGGACTGCGGCCATCGCCCG